>NZ_CCDX020000013.1:0-187923 GCF_000751115.1 Thalassospira sp. GB04J01
CCGATCCCGCCAAGCCATTGCAAAAGTGCACGCCACAACAAAATCCCTTGCGGTGCGGTATCAAGACCGACAATCACCGTCGATCCCGTGGTTGAAATGCCTGACATCGCTTCAAAAAATGCGTCGGTGTAGGACATATCAAGATCAGAAAAAGCAAATGGCAGGGCCGATGCCGCCGTGAGAACCAGCCAACTTAATGTCGTCAGGATAAAGGCCTGACGCGAGTTGATTTTCAGGTTCTCCATCCGGTTCATCATGATCAGCGCGCCGCCCACGAACAGCGACACAAAGGATGCCGCCGAAAACACGAGCCAATCCGACTGACCATAATAAAGATCAACCAGTGCAGGAACGAACATACCCACTGCCAGCGTACAAAGCAGAATGCCAATGATGAAAAGAATGGGACGGAAATCGATCAATGAAACGCCTCTTGGCATGTTTACCGCGCTGTTCTACCTCGTGGGCAGGACGGCCTGATGTCTTTGCTGTTGTATCTTGCCAGAGCACTGCATACCCGAAATTGCGACTGTGATGTACCCTCTTCGTCACATGCTGCGGAATTCTTGGCACATGCGGGAAGAAAGTCCAGACCTTTTCAGTCATGTCTTTTGGATCTGAAAGCGCAACCATGCGCAGGAAACAGCCGTTTTCTGGTTTGACTTCACGTCTGATCACCATTGTACTGACGATTGCCCGATCAGGCATCCGGCAGGCAAAGACTATTGATCGCATCATGACAGCAAAGCCATTATTTTCCGATACTGATCGCAATTAACCGCATATCATTTAAAATCACGAGGATCTGAGCCCAATTGACTGACCGGGTAGTTTTTCGCATCCCCATGTTCCACCCGAACGACAATCGAGAAGCCGAACCAATTCGGACGATGCAATCGTGTTTAATTTGCCCTACATTACAAACGTCAAATTTGCCGCAGAGAACAAATTAACGGCGGCACAAGCCATTGCTTTCTTTGGGGGCTTTCCATTTTGGGAAAGAAATTATACTTCGCAATTGTCCTGTGTCTCCTGCTGGCGACCGGTTTTCTGACGACAAGTTTTGTCAGTTTCCATGTTGCGCGAGAATCTGTTGAAGAACAGATTTCCGAAACCACATTGCCCCTTACCAGCGACAACATTTATTCCGAAATACAGCGCGATCTTCTGCAGCCGATTTTCATTTCATCGCTGATGGCGCATGACACATTTGTCCGCGACTGGGCGTTGGCGGGTGAACAGGATAACGACAAGATCATCAAGTATCTGGGTGAAATCCAAAACCGCTACGATACGATTACGTCGTATTTCATCTCCGAAAAAACCCGCAATTATTACCACCCGAGCGGGGTCATCAAAAAAATCAGTGAAGAAGACCCAGCCGACGTTTGGTATTTTCAGGCGCGCGACGACATCAAACCCTATGAAGTCAATATCGACAGCGATACCGTCGACCGGTCCCGCTTGACCATTTTCGTCAACTATCAGGTACGTGATTACGATGGGAATGTCATCGGCGTCACAGGCGTCGGATTGTCCCTGACAGCGGTCACAAACCTGATTGAAACCTACCAAAAGCGATACGGTCGCACGATCTATTTCGTAGACCGCGAAGGCAAAGTGACCCTTAACGGAAGTGGTTTTGGAACTGCGAATTCGCTCCATGAACGTCGTGGCATGCGCTATCACGCAACTCAAATTTTGACCGCCCCCGGGTCGTCGATTTCATATGAGGAAGACGGCGTAACTTACTTCGTCAACAGCCGCCTGGTGCCTGAATTTGGCTGGCTTCTGATCGTTGAACAAAACGATTTTGTCGCGAATGAGCGTATCCAGAACACGCTGCTGATCAATATTGCCATTTCACTTCTGATTACAGTTATCGTCGGGCTCGCCGCCTATCTGACAATTCGAAATTATCAGAACCGCCTTGAAGAACTGGCATCACGCGACAAACTGACAGGCAGCTATAACCGGCAAGTGTTTGACATGCTTTTTGACACCACACGGAAAAGCTGCAAACGCCAGACAAAACCGCTGTCGGTGATGACTTTCGATCTTGATGACTTCAAGGGCATCAATGATGCTTATGGCCATCCGGGCGGGGATGCAGTCCTGCGTGAGGTCCTGACCAATATTCGGACCGCCGTGCGGGAGTCTGATATTGTTTGTCGCTGGGGTGGTGACGAGTTTGTTATTTTATTCCCGGAGATGGATCGACAGGACGCGCTGACCAAGGCACGCGACCTGGCCGATCACGTCCGCAATTCACCCATCCGGTTCGGTCGTGAAGAAATCACCATGACCATCAGTGCCGGTGTCACCGAATATCGCGATGGCGAAGACATCGATACCTTGATGATGCGGGTCGACAATGCGCTTTACACGGCCAAGGCGACTGGCCCGGATCATATTTCGTTGGCATGATTTGGCTGATCCGCTAGGCGATCTAAATCGAAAAAACGGCCCCGAAATATCGGGGCCGTTTTGCATTCTCGTCCAAACCTGTTGGCTTAGTCAGCAATCGATGCTTCGGCGATCTGGACAGCATTCAAAGCCGCACCTTTAAGCAGCTGATCACCGGCCACAAACAGTTCCAGACCATGATCGCCAAAGATCAGGTTCGTACGGATACGACCCACCTCGACGTCATACTGTTCCGTCGCGGTCAACGGCATCGGGTATTTGTTGTTGGCAGGATCGTCAACAAGCTTCACACCCTTGGCTTTCGCCAGCACTTCACGCGCCGCATCAGGGGTCACAACCTTTTCGGTTTCAATCACGATGGACTCGGAATGAGTACGCTCCGTCGGGATACGCACTGCCGTGCATGAAATTGGCAGATCAGGCGTGCCAAAGATTTTTCGGGTTTCCCAGGTTACCTTCATTTCTTCGCGCGTGTAGCCATTTTCCTGGAAGGTATCGATGTGCGGAATGACGTTGAACGCCAGCGGCGAAGAAAACACCTCAGCGGGGATCGGCTTACCTGCCAAACCCGCAGCAAGCCCCTCACGCAGTTCGTTCATACCCGGCTGCCCGGAACCCGAAGCGGCCTGATAGGTTGAAACGATGACTTTCTTCAAGCCAAACGCCTGATGCAGCGGCCAAAGTGCCACCGCGGCAATCGCCGTGGTGCAATTTGGGTTCGCAATCAGCTTTGCTGTCTTGGCAAGATGACCATTGATTTCCGGCACGATCAGCGGAACATCGTCATTCAAACGGAATGCCGAGGAGTTATCAATCACCAACGCACCTTCGGCAATTTTCGGCCCATATTCCTTGGCAAAATCACCCGAAACAGCGAGGAAGACAATGTCACACTGTTTGGCTTCTTCGACAGAAAACAGCGCGACGGTCTTAGTGCCGAACTTAGTCTCCACGGTCTTGCCTGCGGAACGCTCGGACGCGAACAGGGTGAGTTCACCTACAGGGAAGTTACGATCAAACATAACGTTGATCAGCTCGACGCCAACCGCACCGGTTGCGCCGATTACACCGACATGGAGATTTTCGGCACTCATAATAATTGTCTAACCTCGTATAAAAATTGCTGTCATATTCGACCACCGCGATCCATCGCGGGCCGCGCATTATAGGGATTTATCAAGCGAAGGCAAATCTACCTTGCCGCATCGCACATATGCTGCGGAGATGTCTGGTATAGAACGTGATGCTGATCGGATTGTTCCACGACATATTTAAGGTCAGACGGCGAAAATCGCCGGTTAAAACCTAGTCGCGCCAGAAGGACGGCATCAAGAGCACCAGCAGAGTTTCAAACTCCAGCCGGCCCAGGATCATCGCAACATCCAGAATCCATTTAGCCGAATCGGGCAGAGACTGGAAGTTGCCTGCCGGTCCGATAATATTGCCAAGTCCCGGGCCAACGTTGGCAAGTGCTGTTGCCGCCGCACTCATCGACGTGATCAGATCAAGCCCGGTCAACCCAAGTGCGACCGTTACCACCATATAGCTCAACGCCAAAAGACAGACATACACCGTCACAGCATTGAAAATGTCCGAGGTGATCTCATGGCGATCAATACGACTGACCACGACCGCTGATGGGCTGCGCAACCGCATGAAATGCGCCTGAAGCCCGGTAAAAATCACATACAGGCGGAACATCTTGAACCCGCCCGCTGTCGACCCCGAACACCCACCAATAAAAGTTGCAAAGAAAAACAGCATCACCGCTGCTGGCCCCCACAACAGATAATCACCCGACGCAAACCCCGTCGTTGTAATCACCGACACAAGGTTAAAGGCCGCCATGGTCAGTGACCGGAAAATGCTGTCATCTGAAATCTGGGCCAGCCGGAATGTCAAAAGCAGGGTAAAGACCGTGATGATCAGGCCAAACAGCTTGATCTGCTGATTGCCAATGATCGCGCCAATTTTGCGTTTACGGATCAAAACCGCATAGGCGGTAAAGGGCAGGGCCCCCGCACACATGAAAACAACCCCGACCCAATGCAGGGCCAGGTTGGAATCGAACTTTGCAAAAGACATATCCGACGTCGAATAGCCCCCCGTCGCAAGGGTCGTCATGCCGTGGTTGATGGCATCGAACCATGTCATGCCAAAGAACCGGTAAAGCAACATGCAGATGACGCTCAGCGAGACATAAATCAGCACAATCTGCATGCACATGTCGCGTATGCGCGGGCTGAGTTTTTCTGAACGGTCCGAACTTTCCATCTGGAAAAGCTGCATCCCGCCAACACGCATCATCGGCAAAAGTGCTAATGCGGTAACAATGATCCCGATCCCGCCAAGCCATTGCATGATCGAACGCCACACCAGCAAACCCGGTGGCATTTGATCAAGGCCAGACAAAACCGTCGATCCGGTTGTTGTCAGACCGGAAACCGTTTCAAACACCGCGTCACAAAAGCTGATATCAAGCGATGAATACCACAGTGGCAACGCCCCGGTCAGGCTGACCGCAATCCATGACACGACAGTCAGGACATAGCCCTGGCGTGATGTCACGCGTGGCCCGATATCGGATCGACAGGCAAGGCACGCCATTCCGCCCAAACCGATGGTGGTCATCGAGGCTTGCGCAAAAATTCTCCAGTCGGGATTTCCGTAATACAAATCCACGGCCGCCGGCACCAACATCGAAACACCGATGATAATAACCATGACCCCGACGACGAAAAAGATCGGTTGCAGACGAAACAAAGCCGCTTCCCTGACAGCTGGACCAAAATCCGCTTGTAGCGCCAAACGTCCGTAAATGCATCCGGTTATTGGATAAGACCTGGCGGAATGACATCGCATCAGTCCATCAAGGTCATTATTTCGCCGTTGTTTTTAGATGTTCTGTTGATCTGTCTGATGTGCCATCCTTGCGATACTTGGGGTCTGCCCCACAGTTGCCAACATACCGAGGTTTGCTTGAAACGCTTTTCCCACCTGATTGTCTTGATTGCCGTACCCGCATTATTTGCGCTTGCCGTTTACCTGCAGGATAAACCGGTTCACGCCGCCGGGGACAAAATTGCAAAGACCGGCGAAATGGCACTAGAGGCCGAAGGCCGGGACATACAGGTGATTGATGGCGATACGATCATGATAAACGGCAAAGTTGCCGACATCGCAGGAATGGATGCTCCTGAACTCGGCCAACAGTGCCGTCATAATGGCACTTTCCAGGATTGTGGCATGTCATCGGCCATGCAATTGCGCAAATATTTCGCCATGGCCCCCTTCACCGTCCAATGCTGGCCCGGTGACCCGGAACGTTCAGAAAAAGAAGGTGATTTCCCCATTGTTGAATGTGGCATTGGCGAACGAGACGTGGCTGCGGCCATGATCACCGACGGCGAAGCCCTGCCGATACCGGGCTATTCACACCGCTATGACAGCCTATCGACCGAAGCCGACAATGCGAAAATCGGTATCCATGGTGGCGATATAATCGCCCCTGAAAAATGGCGTGACGGTAAACGCCTTGATGGTGAAAATGGCCACTGCCTTTATAGGACCGAGGGGGCAAACAATTATATCGGGCCCCTTGATCCCCGTTTCGCCGATAGCACCGCCAAAGAAGACAGCATCAAGATTTGCAGCGATGAAGAAGCGCGCGACAAAAACCTCGTCTATCTGGCACCTGCACCATAAGCCGCACCTTGTCCTGACGGGCCAATACCAGTGCACAGTCTTCAAGTGTACTCTTTCAAATTTTTCCGGAAATTTGAATCCCTCTGCATCCTTCTGCTGGGGCTTGCGTCTTCCTAGATATTACATCGATGTCATAGGAGACACACAATGCGCCTGCAACTTGCCCTGAACGTTCAAAACCTTGATCGCGCAATTGCGTTTTATAGCGATATGTTCGCAACCTCGGTCCACAAACAACGTGACGGCTATGCTAATTTTGAAATTACTCATCCGCCGCTAAAACTTGTTTTGTTTGAAAACGCCAACGCACCAGAGAACCTCAACCACATTGGGGTTGAATGCGAAACTGTGGACGAATTTTCTCAAACCGCAGCGCGTCTCACCAACAGTGATATTGCAACAAGTGAGGTTACTCAAACCGGGTGTTGCCACGCCAAACAAGATAAGTTCTGGACGACGGAACCAGACGGATTGTCATGGGAATGGTATCGTATCCTTGATGACGATCCCAAAGACGGAACAAAGAATACAAATTCGTCGATGGCCGGTTGTTGTGACCAACAACCAAAGAAGGCATCAAACCCCAATCAGGTATGTTGTGCGTAAAGAGTAATGAAATTCGCATCCTCACACCATAGTTCCGCTGACTGGCAGGCCCTTCAAAGGGGCCTGCACCGGTTTGTCCAAACCCGCGTCCCTGTCAATGAGGTAGAGGATGTCGTTTCCGACATCCTTGAAGCGATCATCCGCACCCAGTCAACGCTTAGTACTGCAAGTAATCCGTCCGCTTGGGTCTACGCTGTCGCGCGCAGCAAAATCGTTGATTTTTATCGCCGACAAAGTCGCAAACGCTCCACAACCAACAATCTTCAAAGTGATCCAACATGGTATGGACACGCTGAAATGATCCCGGTCGATACACAGCCTGATGAAGCCGATCTAAGCGCATGCCTGTCAGATATTATTTCAGGCATGGACGATGACGACCAAAAGATACTGACCGAGATTGACCTGAAACGAACCCGTCAAACAGAGTTTTCCGCACGTCATGCGATCAGATTGCCCACGGTTAAGTCACGCGTTCAACGTGCCCGCAAACGTTTGCGAAACCGCCTGATAGCATGCTGTCCCGATGGCACGTCAGATGGCTGTGACAACACATGCCAAAGCAATAAGACCTGCGCGACAAACTAATACAGAAAGTGACGGTGGAAAGCTTGGAGCGGGTGAAGGGAATCGAACCCTCGTATGCAGCTTGGGAAGCTGCCGTTCTACCATTGAACTACACCCGCTTGAGCGGGGCGTTTTATAGCCGTCTTTGTCGGGCGATGCAAGAACATCGCATCCAGCCCAATCAATTAATTTACGGGGCTTGGCGCCATGATCACCCTTCAGGCATCATTCGCCAGATCGCACCTGTATGATCGTCCGAGATCAAGATCGATCCGTCCACATAATGCTTCACATCCACCGGACGGCCGACAACTTCACCGTTGCTGCGTAAGAACCCACTTAAGAACGGATTCTCGACGCTTGGTTTGCCATTGCGAAACTCAACCCGAACGACCTTATACCCATCTGGAATGGTCCGGTTCCACGAACCATGCAGCGCCACAAGCGCATCACCATCATCAAACGCAAAACCAAGTGGCGCATTATGGGCGTTAAAGGTAAATGCCGGGAAGGTAACCTCGTGCGGCACCGCCTCATCGTCAAATTGCGGGCTTCTTGTGTCACTGCCCGCATACCATGGATATCCAAAGAACTCCCCTGGCCCTGTAGCATGATTAAGCTCTTCTCGCGGGATGTCGTCGCCTAGTCGGTCCCCACCATTATCGGTGAACCAAAGGTCACCTGTATCGGGATGGAACGTCAAACCAACCGAATTTCGAATGCCGCTTGCATAAACTTGCGGTGCACCACCATTCACCGGAATGGAAATGATTGTGCCTTCAAGGCCACTGACCTTGCAGATATTACACGGCGCGCCAACTGCAACAAACAAACGATCCCCATCAGGTGACAGTGCGGCATAACGCCAACCGTGATGGCTTTTATCCGGAAGATTGGTAAATAAAAGACGCGGACGACTAAGCTTTGTGCCATCAAACCCACTGAGGTCATAAGACACAATCCGGTGCTGATCGGCTACAAACAGGGTACCTGGCCGATAGGCAATGCCGTTGGCCTGTTTGAAATCATCCGCAATCAGATTGACCTCTTCACCAATCCCATCCTCATCTGCATCGCGCACGAAATACAGGTTGGAACCACGGGTACCGACAAAAACACCTCCCAGTTCCGGTGCCACGGCCATTGTGCGCGCGTTACGTACTTCGGCAAACACCGACAATCGATATCCGGCCTCACCGGACAAAAGTGACTGTGTCCGGGCAACCCGTTCCGATACCTGTTGTGCCGATGATTCGGTGGTTGCGAGTCCCGCAACACCGAAGACCAGAACGCCAAAACACAAACGCCCGGCCCACCGGGCCGCAAGACGGGCATGACGATGGAAAACCGGGCGTAATTCTGTGCGCATCCTGTATTCTCCTTGTCTGGGCCAACCAGCTACAAGGTAATACGGATACCTTTCAAAAGCCGATTAGCGGGCGCGTTCGGAAATCGGGGCGTTAACCGACAATTCCATATCCCACGGGAAGTAAATCCACGTATCCTGGGATACTTCCGTCACAAAGCTGTCGACGACTTCACGGCCAAGCGGCTTGGCATAAACAGTTGCGAAATGCGCTTTGGGCAGTTTTTCGCGAACAGCCTTGGCGGTTTTGCCGGTATCGACAAGATCATCAATGATCAGCATTTCGGTGCCGTCACCGTCGATGCCCTTAAGCCATTCCAGATCACCGCGGCTCTTGTCAGAGTAACTGCGAATACAAACGGTATCAATCAAGCGAATATCAAGTTCGCGTGCGATGATTGCGGCGGGCACCAGACCACCACGGGTAATCGCAATAATGCCCTTATACGGGCCCTGTTCCAAAAGACGCCACGCCAAGGCACGTGCGTCTCTATGCATCTGTTCCCAGGAAACCGGGAAACCTTTGTTATAAGCTTCGCTCACAAGAATTCTCCTGCGCCAGATCTGTTGGCCAAAACGGGTTTATTCAGATCGTAATCGACGACACACCATTAAGGTCTGCTATCTACAAAATTAAGGCGCTTACCTACGCCTAGTCTGCGTGTATGGCAAGTTTTCGCTGTTTTCTTCATCTGTCACAAGACCGACAAACATGCATTGTCGCAGTTAGTTTGCGCCAGGCGCATTCTTTCTCGCCTGCAATAACGTGGAAAAATCTGCTGACAGCTTTTCAACTGGCGTAGACCAATCTGCGGGCTTTTGTTGGCGATAAATGCGCATGGACGGGTACCAAGGGCTATCAGCGCGATCAACCAACCAACGCCAATCCGTTGTGTAAAGTTGCAGCATCCAGACCGGAATTCCCATTGCGCCCGCCAAGTGGGCCGGTGCACTGTCGATACTGATGATCAGGTCCATCGCCTGCATCAAGGCAGCACTGTCGCCGAAATCATGGATGTGATCGCCAAGGTCAGTGACAAAGGCCGTGACGCCGATTTTTTCAATATCCGCGCGGCGATCATCGACTTGAAAACTGTAAAACGCGGCACCTTTGGCCGACAGGATCGGAAGCAGCGTATCAAGCGGGCAGGAACGGTCACGGGGATTAAGCTTACCCGCCCAAATCAACCCAACCTTAAGCACCGTGCCCGTCGGGGGCGCCAAACGCACATGCTTTCCTTTGGGCGGAGACAGATACGGATCAGCGGAAATCTTTTTCAGGTCGGCTTCGCCAATGCCCAAAACATGTGGCAGGCTCAGCAGTGGCACATGCAGATCAAATTCCGGTAATGCACGCCCCTTTTCAACCACGGCTCCAACCCCTGATACCGTGCGCATGATCGGCATCAGTTCCTTACGGCACTCGACAATGATATGCGCCGCACGTTTGGCAACCAACGGAATGAACCGGGCAAACTGGATCATGTCGCCAAACCCCTGTTCGGCACGCAGTAACAACCGTTTACCGCGCAAATCGCCTTTGCCATCCCATTCTGGCGCACTGTCGAGAGGACGGATAGGATTGTCGGCCAGTTGGCGGCGGGTTTCATACCCCGCCCATCCCTTGGCGTAATCCCCCAACGCCAGATGTGCGAGCGCACTGTCCCAATTGGCATCGACATACTCCGGGTCCATCGCCAATGCACGGTTGAAGTAGCCAAGTGCTTCTGAAAACTTATTCAAATCACGATATACAAGACCAGTATTAAACGTATGCGACTTGATTGTATCATCAAGCTCAATCGCCTTTTTATGGGCGGCGAGTGCTTCGTCAAAGCGCATCATTTCACGCAGGCAGTTGCCCATATTCGACCATAGCCCGGCATTTTCCGGGCGCAGATCCGCCGCCCGGCGATAAGCAATCAGGGCCGCTGCAAACCGTTTGCTCCGTCGCAGCGCCACACCAAGGTTATTCCAAACGTCTGGCTGGTCGGGGTTCTGACGCAAGGCTGCACTGTAAAGACGGATGGCATCATCAATTTGACCAGCCTGATGGGCCGCAAGCCCACGTTGGAACAGATCATTCACAACACGACGCTTTTGCACTAACGCCGTTTCAGGGTCATTTTTCTTGCCATTCTGCACCGCCTTTTGCACGGTCTGAACATCGGGGACCGGTGACAGCGTGGTCTGAACCACCGCTGTTTCTTCTGATACTGTTTTTTTCGGTTGTGCCGGTTTCCGACTGGTCGGGCTTTTCGACGTTTTCTTAGTCGCCCGTTTCTTTGTTGTTGTACTGGTTTTAGCCATCTACGTTCCCCCGCCCCAGATCATGACCAATCTGGACCCATTGCTTTTGCACAAGCAAGCCTCGCTTAAGGTGCCGCCAATTCACATCAAACCGAGTCGACAGCCCCGTACATATGAGCACCCTAGTATATTTTACCAAAAAATACCGCCTGATTGAGTGGATTTATCCAATTGAATTCCCCCAAACCGAATTATCGCCAAAACCATCGATTATTGTTTCGATAATGTGATCCTTTAGAGTAGCTTTTTGATTAAGAACAACCGTTGCACGAGAACGTGTGACGCCTTCCTGCCCCACGGCAGGCAACAAAAAAAGTCGATTGGTTCAGTGGGTGCAAGCCTGAACAACAATTGGCCACAAAACCGATCAGCAAGAACAGTCGTCACCGGAAACGACACAGCTGACCGGGTATTTGGGGAAACTGGGTTTAAATGGCTTCAAAGGACGGGAGACCTTAAATGGCCGAACTAAAAAGATCCGGCACATCTGTCGGACGTAAAGTTATTCTCGTTATTGTTGCATTGCTGGTCGTCGGATTTGGCGCAATGATGACCATTCAGACCGTGTCACAGCGCAATGCCATGATTGAAATCATGTACAATGAATCGGTCGAAAAAACCGAAATGCTGTCGACCGCCGTTCAGCCCGGATTTATCGCGATGGATGGGGCATCCGTCGAAAAAGAATTTCGCAAGATCACCGACAAAGAAGGTTCACAGCTGGCAACACTGTCTGCGATCAATCCCAATGGCGATGCAATCGGTAGCTACCAGTCCGAAACCCTTCCCAAACATGACCTGACTGCTTTGATCGAACCTTATCTTGAGCAAATCGAGAATAAGGAAGTCATCAGCTTTATTTCTGACGATGCTGTTATCGTCGCATCCCCGATCACAAAATATTCCAAACGTCGCGACGCTGACATGTATCGTGGCATGCTGGTCACGGCCTGGAACCTTGATCGCGTCAATGCCGAGGTCAAACAGGCCGTCATTGTCCAACTGGCCCTTGCCACCGCCATCCTGATTGTCCTTCTGGGCGTCACATGGTTCGTTTTGCGCCACCAGATTTTGATCCCGATGGTGAAGATCAATGGCGCGATGGCGGCCCTTGCTGACGGCAACCTTGATATCAATGTTCCGGGCAGTCGCCGCAACGATGAAATCGGTGAGATGGCCTCATCGGTCGAAATCTTTAAGGAAAATGCCAAACGCGTTGCCCAGCTTGATCATGAGCGCGAAGAAGAACGTGCAAAATCAGAAGCCAACCGTCGGGACGCCATGGCGGGCCTTGCCGGACGGTTCGAACAAACCGTCATGGGGGTTGTTGACGGTGTTTCGGGTGCTTCGGGTGAAATGCAACAAGTTGCCCAAACCATGGTCGCGGCCGTTCAGCAAAACGAAGCCGGATCTCAGGCCGTTGTCGCCGCAGTTGAACAAGCCAATCACAGTGTTGAAACTGTGGCCAGTGCGGCCGAACAACTTGCGATGTCCATTCGCGACATCAGCGCACGGGTGAATGAAACATCCAACATCACAGCAAACGCCAGCACCGAAGCCAACCGCGTGAACCAAATGGTGCAGGGACTTGATGTTTCGGCACAGAAAGTCGGTGAAGTCGTCCAAATCATTCAGGCCATCGCCGAACAAACCAACCTTCTGGCCCTGAATGCAACGATCGAAGCCGCGCGTGCCGGTGATGCTGGCAAGGGCTTTGCCGTGGTCGCCAACGAAGTCAAAAACCTTGCCAACCAGACTGCGCGTGCGACCGAGGATATCTCGGCACAGATTTCCGGCATTCAGGGATCAACACAGGACGCCGTCGGTGCCATTGATGGCATCACCAGCATCATTTCCAACTTAAACGAAATCGCCACCGAAGTTGCGGCGGCTGTGCAAGAACAAGGTCAGGCAACCACCGAGATTTCAAACTCAGTTCAGCAGGCTGTTCAAAGCACGCAGGAAGTCACCAACCATATCCACGAGATGCAAGCTGCCGCCCGTCAAACCGGGGAGGCAGCACATCAGGTGCTTGGCGCTTCTGATAAGCTCAACACCCAATCGGGTACGCTGCGCGACGAAGTTGGCAACTTCCTTGCCGAGGTTCGCGAAAGCTAACCAAATATCTGCATTAAAAAGAAACCGCCGCCCGGCTTGACCGAGGCGGCGTTTTCTTTTGTGTCCTGCTTATTCTTGGCAACGTGGCGATCATCTCGCTAGACCATCAGTGAACCCCACCGCTATCGCAATGGTTTTCGGCTTTTAGCCCCTTCATCAACACGCATCATCATAAGGTCATCAAGGTCTTCATACCCATGCTGTCGATACAACGGCTGCATATCATGGGTCGCCAGAAGCCAGCGTTTTACCCGCGCCAAATCACGGTGCGCATGCAAGGCATCAATCATCTTTGCCGCAATACCCCGCCGACGGTAATCGGGGTCAACAAAAACGTCCGCGACATAGGCAATCGCGATCAAATCACTGACCACCCGGGCGAACCCGACCTGCTTATCATCGCAATAGGCCCCAACCGGAACCGACATTTCAACGGATTTATCAAACTCGCCGCGTGTGCGCCCACCACCCCAATAGGAATTGGCGATCACGTGATAGCAATAAGCATGGTCAATACGCGCACGGTCCGTGCTGATTTCCACCATGCACTCTTGCTCAGCCATCAGATACGTCCTGTTTTAAATATTATTTTAGGAAAACTGCCGCACCCAATGCGGCAATCGCCACCCAAAGAATTAAGGTATGGCGCGAAAACCCATTGCTTTTGCCCTGACCATTTGACGCTTTTCCACGCATGGCGGCAATCGTATCAGGATGCAGGCGAAGTCCCTGATCGGTAAAGACCGAAGACGCCTGTTCTGCAGCTTCAAGCACACGCGGCAACCGACGCAACATCGAACCGGCCTGCAGGGTCGCTTCCTTGATCTTGGCTTCCGGACCAAGGTTCTCGCGCATCCATTCCTCGATCAATGGCCGGGACAATTCCCACATATTCTCATTCGGGCTAAGAATGCGCGAAAGCCCCTCGGCAACGATCATGGTTTTCTGCAACATCAACAACTGTGGCTGGGTTTCCATGCCAAATTGTTCGGTGACCTGAAACAGTTGCCCCAGCAAACGCCCAACCGAAATATCGGCCAGTTCCTTGCCCAAAATCGGCTCGCCAATCGAACGACAGGCCTGCTGGAAATTTTCAAGCGACTGGTTGCGCGGAACGTAACCGGCTTCAAAATGGACTTCCGCCACACGATGATAATCGCGGGTCAAAAAGCCCAAAAGCATCTCGGCCAGATACAGGCGTGTCTGTTTATCGACACGGCCCATAATACCGAAGTCAACGACGCTGACCTGTCCGGTTTCGTCAACAAACAAATTGCCCGGATGCATGTCGGCGTGGAAAAAACCGTCACGGAATACTTGCTGAAAAAAGGCACCTGCAGCCTTTGCCAGCAAGGCCGAACGATCAACCCCCATACGGTCAAGGGCTTCGACATTATCGATCCGAACCCCTTTGACCCGCTCCATGGTCATGACATGTTCGGCGGTCCGTTCCCAATCAATCTGGGGAATGTAATAGGTCGGGTCACTGTCGAAATTATCACGAAATTCCGAGGCCGCCGCCGCTTCAAAACGCAGATCCATTTCAAGATGAACGCTGTCTTCCAGCGCCTTGACTGTTTCAATTGGTTTCAGACGACGCAAACGCGGCTGCGTAAGCTCGACGATCTCTGCAACCCAGTAAAACAGATCAAGATCACGGGCAAAGCGCACCTTGATATCCGGGCGCAGAACCTTAACCGCCACTTCGCGCCCATCGGGCGTGGTGGCAAAATGCACCTGCGCAATTGACGCCGCTGCAACCGGCTCATCATCAAACTGATCAAACAAAACATCGAACGGTTCGGCCAGTTGTTCGGTGATGATGCGCTTGGCAATTTTTACTGAAAATGGCGGCAGACGATCCTGCAAGGAAGATAGATCAGCAGCCACATCATCCCCGATCAGATCGGATCTGGTAGCAAGCGTTTGTCCAAGCTTGATAAAGGCCGGACCAAGTTCTTCCAAAGCACGCGCAAGACGGCGTCCCGGCGGCAAATCTGATCGGCGTGAAAAGGGTGCTGTCAGGCGGGCAAAAAAGGCAAGTAGTTTGCCACCCGGGACAAGGGCCAACGGAAACAGCGCATCATGGCGCGCCAAGGTCCGTGCCATGCCAAGCAGGCGAAAACTGTTCCGAACAAACCGGATCATTCGTTACTGTTCCTCAAACCCGCCAGCCGGAATGGATTGCAGCAATTCCACCCGACAGATTGCGATATTTCACCCGCTCAAACCCGGCATCACGGATCATCGACGCAAAAGTTTCTTGATCAGGAAATTGGCGAATACTTTCGGCAAGATACTGATATGCCTCGCGGTTGCCCGCAATCATCCGACCAATTTCTGGCAGAAGCTTGAACGAGTAGGTATCATAAAGCTTATCAAAGCCCGGCACGACAACCTTGGAAAATTCAAGACACTGAAACTTCCCACCCGGACGCAATACCCGGTAGGCTTCTGAAAGGGCTTCGGTAATGCGGGTCACATTGCGAATGCCAAAGGCAATTGTATAGGCATCAACCGACTGATCGGGGAGCGGCAATTTTTGCGCGTCACCAACGGTCCAGTTGATGTTTTGCAAGATGCCGTGATCCGCCGCACGGTCGCGTCCGACATGCAACATTTCATAGTTGATGTCACAGACCGTAACCGCCCCGCCACCGTTTTTGAGGAACCGAAACGCGATATCACCCGTCCCACCGGCAACGTCGAGCAATTTCATGCCCGGGCGCGGCTTTAGCTCGTTAATGAACGAGTCTTTCCACAGACGGTGAACGCCGCCGCTCATCAGATCGTTCATCAAGTCATATTTGGACGCGACAGTGTCGAAAACCTCGCGCACCATAGATGCCTTCTGGTTTTCAGGGACATCCCGAAAACCAAAGTGGGTTGTGTTTTCGCCGTTTTCGCCCGCGGCAGGGTCTGTATTCTTGCTCATGGGCGGAAAATAGCGCAGCAAAGGCATTCCTGCCAGTGCAAAGCCACGTAAAATTGTAAATATCCTGTTGGACTACGGTGCTTTCTGCTAATGGAAAGCATGGGTGCTAAGATGCCCCCTTATGAATTGCGTGACGACAAGACAGGATGCCCCAATGAGTTGCATGGTAAAAATCTGCGGGATCAACAGCGAAGACGCCCTGATTGCGGCCATGAGTGCCGGGGCAGATGCCTTGGGTTATGTCTTTTTCCCACCAAGCCCGCGCCATATATCGCTCAAAGGGGCCACCACCCTGACCAAACAGGTCCCCAACAGCATCCTCAAGGTAGGTCTGTTTGTTGAAGCCGGTGACGAGGCCCTGCAAACCGCAATTGAGGCCGGCAATCTTGACGTCATTCAACTGCACGGCAAAGAAAGCCCCGAACGTGTGACCGAGGTCAAGCAACGCTTTGGCCTGAAAGTCATGAAGGCAATCTCTGTCAGTACCGCAGACGACATCGACAAAGCCCAGTCTGACTATGACGGCATTGCTGATTTCCTGTTGTTTGATGCCAAACCACCCAAGGACAGCGTCCTTCCGGGTGGAAATGCGGTGTCCTTTGACTGGACGTTGTTAACCGGACGCCATTTCAAAAGCGACTGGATGCTGGCCGGTGGCCTTAACCCCGATAATGTTGCCGAGGCCATCAAAATTTCCGGCGCACCATGGGCGGATGTTTCATCGGGTGTCGAAAAGACAAAGGGTGTGAAGGATGCGCGTAAGATTGCCGACTTCATCCATGCGGCCAAGGGCTACTAACCCCTTGGGGTCTATGCTTAACCTTTTCTGAAACGATTGGCGCGAAGATCACCGGGCACGATCATCAAGAGTTGCCAGTTGGATACGCGCCGATGAAAAAGACATTCAGATCACAGGTACAGACATTGCTTCACGGTGTAGACCGGAAGTCGCGTCTATCCTTGATTGTTCATCTGGTCTTGGCCAGTGCGATCATCATCAACGTTGTGTCGGTGATTTTTGACTCGGTCGACGAGTTTGCTGATCGTTATTTCATCGCATTTGCCGTCATCGAAGGCGTGTGTACCCTGATCTTTACCATCGAATACGCCTTGCGCGTTTGGTCCGCCCCCGACGACCCCCACTTTTCCGGCTCTTGGGCGCGTTTACGCTATATGTTGACGCCGATGGCGCTGATTGACCTGATTGCCATTCTGCCGATTATCCTGTGGATATTTACATCCATTGATCTGCGCTTCGTTCGTATCGTGCGATTGTTACGACTGTTGAAATTCACCCGTTATTCCACCGGGCTGGAATTGATGTTGCTGGTATTTCGTCAGCAAGCAGGCATCTTTGGCGCCGCCAGTGCCGCCCTTGCCTGTATGCTGGTGTTCAGTGCCGGGGCGATTTACATTGCCGAACATCAGGCTCAGCCCGATGCGTTCGGCAATCTGATTGATGCGCTGTACTGGAGCGTGATTACCCTTGCCACTGTCGGGTATGGCGACGTCGTTCCGATCACGCCGTTTGGTAAATTCCTTGCCAGTATCATTTCGCTGACCGGGATTGGTATTGTTGCTGTTCCGGCCGGTATATTGGCATCGGCCTTTAACAGTGAATTGCGCCGGCGTGAAACCGCCTATCGCCATCAGGCAACCCGACAATTGCTGGGCAAACGCCTGACCGACCGGGTGCGCAACAAACTGAAATCCCATCAAGAAGACCTTGGCATCAGCGACGAGCAGGCCCAATCAATTGTCGAAGACATTCGCGATGTCCATCGTACCGAAAGCGACGAAATTCTGACCTGTCCACATTGTCATCACCCCCTGCAACTTGAACTAAAAGACGCGGAAACAAACCCTCCGGCGTAAAAGCCTTGACGCCCGAATTTTTTGCGCTCATGTTTTGTGGCATGAAAACACACGGCATGAACCCGATCCTTATTGCAAATCGTTGGTGGTGGCTCGCATAAGCGGGTGGCCAAAAAACATGCCCTAAAACAATCGGCCGCCTCATTCTTGCAGGCGGCTTTGTGTTTTCAGACTTCTTTTCTTTTTCTGATGATCACGATCCTCCTGCGGCGAAGGCCAACACAGGAGTAAACAACGTGACCACCCCGATCTCGGAAACAGAAAACAGCAGCGAATATCGATATACCACCGATGGTGGCATCTCTGTCATTCGTCGGATGACCACCATTACCTATGAAAACGCCACCGAAGGCCTGATTGACGCACTTGATCAGACCAAAGGCGTTTTGCTGTCTTCAAGCTATGAGTTCCCGGGGCGCTATTCACGTTGGGACATGGGATTTGACACCCCGCCGCTTGAAATTACCGGGCGCGAACGCGGCTTTGCCATCCGGGCCCTCAATGATCGTGGCCGGGTTCTCCTTGATATCATTTCCAACACCTTGGGCAATCACCCGCACATTGAAGGTGTGACCGACGGTGACGACGGGCTTTATGGCTACGTCAAAACCCCGGCATCCTGGTTCCCCGAAGAACAGCGCAGCCAACAACCAAGTCTGTTTTCCGTGGTACGTGCCCTGCGTGATCTCTTTGCGCATAAGGGGGATGAACGCCTTGGCCTATACGGGGCATTTGGCTATGACATCGCGCTTCATTTCGAACAGATCAATCTGACCCAGGATCGCCCCGCCGATCATAAGGACATCCATCTGTTCCTGCCCGATCGCCTGATTACGGTCGACCATGCATCGCGCGTGGCCACCAAAATCGAATATGAATTCATCACCCCGGATGGTCACAGCACGGTTGGGCTGGAACGCGCTTCACAGGCTCACCCCCCGTCACGCGGCAACAATGCCGTTGTTGAAAACGACATGAAACCCGGCGAATACGCTGCCATTGTCGATGAAACAAAACCACGCTTTGCTCGCGGTGAACTGTTTGAAGTTGTCCCAAGCCGCGTTTTCAGAACCCCTTGCGCCACCGCACCCTCTGAAATCTTCCGCCGTCTGAAACGCCGCAACCCCGCGCCGTACGGGTTTTTGATCAATCTGGGCGACGGCGAACATCTGATTGGTGCGTCGCCGGAAATGTATGTCCGGGTCAATGGTCAACGCATTGAAACCTGTCCAATATCAGGCACGATTGCGCGCGGTCGTGATGCGATTGAGGATGCCGAAAACATCCGTACATTGCTCAATTCGACCAAGGATGAGTCGGAACTGACCATGTGCACCGATGTTGACCGCAATGATAAGGCCCGTGTCTGCAAACCGGGCAGCATCCGCATTCTGGGCCGCCGTCAAATCGAAATGTATTCGCGCCTGATCCACACGGTTGATCATGTCGAAGGCCGTCTGCGCGACGGGTTCGATGCACTTGATGCGTTTCTGACCCATTGCTGGGCGGTCACTGTGACCGGGGCACCCAAACGTGCCGCCATGAAACATATCGAGGCGGTCGAACGCAGTTCGCGGGCATGGTACGGCGGGGCGATTGGGGCGGTTCTGTGTAATGGCGACCTCAATACCGGACTGACGTTGCGCACCGTGCGCCTCAAGCAGGGTATCGCCGAAGTCCGCGCTGGTGCGACGTTACTCTATGACAGCGTGTCCGAGGCAGAAGAAGACGAAACCGTGCTCAAGGCATCAGCAATGATTGATGCCGTCACCCGTGACGCCAAGGATGAGATCACCATTGATCCGGCGGTATCGGGTATTGGCAAACGTGTGCTTTTGATTGATCACGAAGACAGCTTTGTACAAAACCTTGCAAGCTATATCCGCGCGGCCGGGGCGGAGACCCTGACCCTGCGCCCCGGCTTCCCGGATGAGGCATTTGATGATTTCAAACCTGATCTGGTGTTCCTGTCGCCCGGTCCGGGCCGCCCCGATGACTATCATCTGCGCGACAGCATTGAACGTGCCTTGGCCGCAGGTCTTCCGGTCTTTGGCGTTTGTCTTGGTCTGCAGGGGATTGTTGAATTTTTCGGCGGATCATTGGGTCAACTTGTCACACCGATGCATGGCAAACCGTCAAAGGTGAAACTCGATACAACCGATCCGCTGTTTGAAGGATTACCAGATGACATCGAGGTCGGGCGGTATCACTCGTTATTTGCCAATGCAGATGAACTGCCCGGCGATCTTCGGGTAACCGCTCAAAGTGACGATGGCGTCATCATGGGAGTGCGCCATAAAGTCCTGCCGATCAGTGCGGTGCAATTTCATCCCGAAAGCCTGCTGACCCTGCAGGGTGATGTCGGGATGCGCATGATTGCCAACCTTCTGCGCAATCCACAGGGCCATTTGCCCAACGAGGATGACGAGAATATTGACGAAACCGACGACAACAGCACACCCAAAACATCAGACGTAAAGGCCGCCTAACAGACAAAATGCATCAACCCCCACGCACCTGACCTGTGCGGCGTCAAAGCCCCCCCTGCTAAATGACGCGTCAAACCACAGGTCAGATACAGCAACGGCCGTGCCCCTCCCTCACGGTCGTTGCTTTTTTATCAAAACCGAAATGGCCGGCTTATGCGTCGTCTTCGTCGTCAAGTTCCCCGTCGATCACACTGTAATCGGGCGGCGGGGCCTTGCGGAATTGTTCAGGATCGCCTTTGCGTTTTTCACGCGTGCGCGAAATCCAGCCACCATATTGACCTTCGGGCTTGGGTTCAGTCGGCGCACCAGCCCGCACCGGACGCGGGGCAAAACGGCCAAGGCTGATCAAACGGTCATACATCACGATATTGGCGGCAATCGCGACATTCACGCAAAAGCTCATCGGGATTTTGATGATGAAATCACATTTGTCCTGCATACCCTGCGACAGATTGCCGCGTTCCGGACCCAGGATATAGGCCGCCTGCGATGGATGCTTGAAACTTGGTAGCTCAATCGCATCAGGGGTCAGTTCGATCCCGACCATCCGACATCCGGTCGGCAGGAAGAAGTTATCGTGATTGGGGAAATGATAATACGGCATCTGTTCGCCGGACTTCGACGTATCGGTAATGTTTGAACGTTCCTTGCGAAAGTCCGCATCCACCGTAAAGGCAAAGCTCGCACCAAAGGCATGGGCGGAACGAAACAGGGTGCCCACATTCAAAGGCTTGCTTGCCCCTTCAATTCCAATCCCGAAATAGCCGCGCATATCTTCCTCCGTGCCGCACGTTGGTCCCGTGCGAGAACAACTCCGATAAAAACAATGGAACGGGCTATACCCCCATGGGCAAAAGAAGGCAAGCAACCCGCCCGAAACGACAATCTGTCAGGGCGTCATACCCAAAGGTTTCTGGAACATGTCCTCCGCCCAGCCGTTTTAGTTTGTAGAAGGTGAAAACACCAAAGGCACTTGAAGGCCTTAAACACTGGCAAACTCACGAACAACGCAGGAGATACCAAATGAATTGGGATCAAATCGCCGGACGCTGGAAACAAGTCAAAGGCAATGTCAAAAGCGAATGGGGACGCCTAACCGACGACGATGTTGACCAGGTCGATGGTCAGCAGGACAAATTGATCGGCCGTGTTCAGGAAAGATACGGCGTTGAACGCGAAGAAGCAGAACGCCAAGTCAGCAACTGGTTCTCGCGTCTGTGATATCTGTCCAGACAGAAACCCCACCCGACCAAAACGCCCCCATTGATCGCTTCATGCTTGATCGATGGGGGCGAAACTGTTTTTTATTGCCGGTCCGTTAAGTATCAACCGCAGCAATCAGGAAATCCATGCCCGTCAAATCCCCCTGCACCGGAGTCTGTGTGCTTGATGCCAAAACCGGTTATTGTGCCGGCTGTTTCCGTACGGGCGAAGAAATCGGGTCGTGGATGGGATTGAGTGATGGCGGTAAAAAACGCATCATTTCCCAAATCACAAAACGACGAACCAACAGCAACCCCGCCAGCGCAAAAAGCACTTCCACCCCCCCAGAAACGGCCCAATACTGAAGAACACCCTTCGGGTTGTTTGATGCCCTCGTTGGACGTGGTCGCACGGGAAATTCTATCTTTATTCAAGGATTCAGACGATGGCAGATGATGGGACCAAACAAATCGCGTCGGCATCTGATCTGCGCCGAATATGCCGATATTCCCGCTCGGCGGTCCTTGCCACCAGCGCCGTTGGGCATAAGCAAGTAGATGATGGCTGGCCAGTGGCATCGATGGTGGTCCCCGCAATTGATGTTGATGGCACCCCGATCTTGCTGATTTCAGATCTTGCAGATCACACCCGTCACTTAAAGTCCGATAACAGGCTGTCATTGCTTTTCACGGGTTCTCGCGCCACCGATGACCATTCAATCGCAATTGAAACCGACAATCCCCGCCTGACCCTGTTTGGCCGCGCTGTACAAGACGGCGCTGAGACAACGCGCGCACGATACCTTCTTGCCAACCCGGATGCGGCGCAATACGCCGACTTTGGCGATTTCGGATTTTACCGGATCGCGGTGGAAGCAGCCTACTGGGTGGGTGGGTTTGGCAAACAGCGTCGGTTGTCTGGTGCGCAATTCATCATTGATGACTGCTCTGCACTCATAACCGGTCATAACAGCATTATCGACCATATGAATGCCGACCACCTTGATGCCATTGGCGATATTGTCGGCCATTACACCGATCACCCCAAAGACCTCGGCTGGAAGATGATTGCAATTGACTGCGACGGCATGGATTTAGCGGTCGAACACCCCGAGTCTTCTAATATCAGAATCGAGTTCCCGAAAACCATCCGAAACCCCGGTGACGCGCGCGAGATTTTGGTCGAAATGTGCAAGAAATCGCGCGACTTCAAGGCATGATTTGGTTTGTGAAGATTTAATTATCGGGTCTGAACAAAGAATTTTCATAAACGCAAAAAACCCTACGTTTTCCTTGGTATTGGGCAAAAGGACCGGTTGCTTTTAAGACACCTTTGTAACAATATGTCTCGATGCAAAGAGTTACCCACAATTCTTTGTGTAGAATTGAAATTTAACCCCCAAATTCAATTTCCCACCAGGAGAGATTCGTGCTGCAATCAGGACCCGTTGTCAGCCGTGTAGGCCTTGAAACCCATGGCCTCAAGAACCTTGGCGCCGTTCACTGGAACCTTGACGCTGCTGGCCTTTACGAACATGCGATCCGTCGCAACGAAGGCAAAATCGCCAAAGGTGGCGCATTTGTCGCACTGACCGGCGAACATACCGGCCGTTCCCCGCTGGACCGCTTTGTCGTTGAAGAAGAAAGCACCAAAAGTGACATTGACTGGGGCGATGTAAATCGCCCGGTCAGCCCCGAAGTATTCGAGCGCCTGTATCAAAAAGTGCGCGCCTACTTCCAGGGCACCGAACTTTTCGTACAAGACTGCTTTGCCGGATCAGACCCGCGTTTCCGCCTGCCGGTACGTGTGATCAACGAAAATGCATGGCACAACCTTTTTGCACGCAACATGTTTATCCAGCCGCAAAAAGAAGAACTGCGTGATTTCTCCCCCGAATTCACCATTCTGCATGCGCCGGGCCTTCAGGCCGACCCAGAAGTCGACGGAACCCGTTCCGACGTTTTCGTCATGGTCAGCTTTGAACGCAAAATGGTGATCATCGGCGGCACTTGGTATGCTGGCGAAATGAAGAAATCGATCTTCTCTGTTCTCAACCATATCCTTCCGGCCAAGGGCGTCCTGCCGATGCATTGTTCGGCCAACATGGGCAAGGACGGCGACACCGCCATATTCTTTGGCCTGTCGGGAACCGGCAAAACCACCCTGTCGGCCGATGCATCACGTACCCTGATCGGGGACGATGAACATGGCTGGGGCGATGACGGCGTCTTTAACTTTGAAGGCGGCTGCTATGCCAAGGTGATCAAGCTTTCCAAAGAAGCTGAACCGGAAATCCATGCCACCACCGAGCGTTTCGGGACCGTTCTTGAAAACGTTGTGATGAACAAGCAATCGCGCGTGCTTGACCTCGACGACGCCCGTCACACCGAAAACACCCGGTCTTCCTATCCGATCGACTTCATTCCGAATGCATCGGAAAATGGTCGTGGTGGTCACCCCAAAAACATCATCATGCTGACCTGTGATGCCTTTGGCGTTCTGCCCCCAATTGCAAAACTGTCTTCCGCACAGGCGATGTATCACTTCCTGTCGGGTTACACTGCAAAGGTTGCCGGCACCGAAAAAGGTGTCAAGGAACCAACCGCTGCATTCTCTGCATGCTTTGGTGCGCCGTTCATGCCGCGCCATCCGTCGGTCTATGCCAAGCTTCTTGGTGAACTGATGGAAAAACATGGTGCAAACTGCTGGCTGGTCAATACCGGTTGGTCGGGTGGCGCCTATGGCGTTGGTTCACGCATGAAGATTGGCTATACCCGTGGCCTTTTGAATGCGGCGCTCAACGGTGATCTGGAAAATGCCGAGTTTGCAACCGATCCCTATTTCGGTCTGGCATATCCGACCGCATGTGGCGACATCCCGGCAGAAGTACTTAACCCGCGTGACAGCTGGAAAGACAAGGCAGCCTATGACAAGGCAGCTTCAAATCTAACCAGCCTGTTTGAAAAGAACTTCACCAAGTTCGAAGAACATGTCACCAACGATGTACGCGAAGCTTCGATCCGCAACAGCGCAGAAGTCAAAGCCGCTGAATAATTGCTGATCCGATCAAGACAAAAGGCCGGTGCTGCGCACCGGCCTTTTCTTTGTGATACTTCGGATCAGACCTATTCATCCATTGTGCTCGGTTTCAATCTTTTCATCGAAACCCTTTGGACACCAGCCAACTTATGTCAGATGAGTGCAGCTGTTCCCTGGAAGGCATAGAATTTCCTCCGGAGAACTCGTCCCCAGATATAAACTGGCTGCCGCAGAACACATTTAATGCATAGCTCCTGCCCCTAGACCATAGGAGCACTTCGTCTTGGCAATTGGCATGCTACCATCGCATCTCCACTCAACTCTTAATGCCCCTCGAAATCAGGATCAGAGCATATTGTGACCGCTCATTTACCTGCACATATTTTGCGCTTGGCTTTTCGCACTGGTGTTCTGGGCTGTTTGCTTGTCTTGCACCACCTGACACCGGCAACGGCGCAAAACACGCTCATCTCGCCGCCCGGTGATCAAACGACGGTCACACTGGCCTGCAACCATTTCCCACCCGCGAAGATCGCCGACGACACCGCCAGACCAGGCTATGACGTTGAAGTCCTGCGTTCTGCATTCGCAACCCGGAATTTGACGCTGATAACGCCGTTTTATCCTTGGAAACGGGCTTATTTCCTTGCTGAGGCTGGTTTGGTCGATGGTTTGTGTTCGTGCAGCTACCTAAAAGAGCGCGAAACCGACTTTTTGTTTTCCGACCCACTCGGCCAGGAAGAGATCGCGCTTTTTACAACCCGGTCGGAAATTCTCGACACCATCACAACGCTTGAAGATGCCCGGAACATGACCATCGGCGTGGTCAGCGGGTACAGCACGGAAGTCACTGCACGCAACGCAAACTTGGATGTCATCACCGCCCACGACGAAGAAACCCTGCTAAATCTGATGCTTTCGCGCCGACTGGATGCTGTCTTGTCCTTCAAGCCACCCGTTGAATACGCCATGCATGAATTGCAGAAAAGGCGCCCGGAAACCGTCGACATTAAATCAAAAGTCATTTCAACAAGCCCGTACTATTCCTGCATCACACGCCACACCCAAAATGCCGACGAGCTTCTTGAACAGCTCAACATTGGTCTGAAGATCATTCGGGAAAACGGCACTTATGATAAAATCTTGGGGAAATACGGGATTTCATCCGGCGCCAAGCCGGATGGGCCAACATTTAACCGGTAAAGCGTGATTTGACCCTTCGACCATACCGCCCGCAAGTTACTTGCTGTCAGACGAACAATTGCCCTGTATAGCCATCAAAGATGAAGCGCGGGCATGGCAACCTCAGGGGCGAAAACCATGCCAGCCCCATACTATTGCCGCGGTGTTTTGGCATCGCGCCAATACAGGCTGATGTCGGCTTCGGGTTTGCCAAACAAATAACCTTGTGCAAAATCAAAACCAGCCTTGGTGATCAATTCACGCATTTCATCGGTTTCAATCATCTCGCCCACAACTTCGACATCGATCGAGTGACACAAATCGACCAATGAGCGCATAAAGGCCTGCCCCTTCCCTGATTTCATCGATTGGCGAATAGACTCACCGTCAATCTTGACATAATCGACCTCAAGCGCGCTGAGATACCGGAAGTTGGACGCCCCGGTCCCAAAATCATCCAGACAAATTTCAATCCCGAATTCGCGGAACCGGCTGATCCATTTGGCAGCACCATCAATGTCGGTGATTTCCGATGTTTCGGTAATCTCGATCATCAACTGACCAAGCGCATCGCGATTGCGTTCAAAAAGCGCAATGGCCGACCGGCAAAAATCCGGGTTTTCCAACGAATGGCCGGAAACATTCACCGCAACCCGCACAGTTAACCCAAGATCAAGCTGCGTTCTGATCCATTTTATGGTTCGACGCATCATCGCCAAGTCAAGACGATGGACCATATTAACCTGTTCGGCGAACGTAATCAGTTGCTGGGTCGGGATCAATTTCCCATCGTCGTCATAGAACCGGACCAGAACTTCGAAATGATGAATTTCGGCCGAGGGCAGGCGCACAATAGGCTGATAGGCCGCGTCAAATTTCAATCGATCAACGCGCGCACCAAAGTCATGCATCGCAGAAAAGGTGTCATTGACCAGATTGTTGGCCTGCCCCATAAGCCGCGAAAACGTAAACCCGTGTTCTTGACGGTCACAAAACCGTCGGATGGAATATAAAACGCCGCGCGCCAAGTCGCCTGGCGGGATCAGTTCAGCCGTGAAATCCGTCACCGATGAGCTGACTTCAATTCCGACACCTTTGGGGTCGGCGTCCCGCGCACAGTCGGCAATGCGTTGCTCAAGTTCGCCAATCCGCACGTCCGGACGATGAAGCATGCCAAACTGGTTGCTGGCAAGTCGACCTGCGGTATCACCGGCGACAGAATGGGCCCGCAAAAACGCCCCGACACTTGCCAGAAGTTCATCGCGTTCAATCTGTTCCATGCGTTTGCACAACGGATCAAACGCATTCAGGGTCATCAGCGTAAATTTATGTTCGGTTCCGGTTTCGCGTTGCGCAACAAGGCGCTCGGTCACCACCTTTGACAGGCTTTCTTCGTCCAAAAGGCCCGTTGCGTGATCGCGTTTGATCGACCGAGCGACATCGGCCGGCAATGCATTGATCGCAACCCGAAGTGCGACAAAGAAATGATCCCCAAGATCGGGCAGGAAATAGCCACTCATGGAAACCGGGGGGCTGAGTTGTTCGTCAGGATGCACAAACCGGACCTGAATATTGTCCATGCGCCCACGTCTGCGCGCAACCTGAAGCATTTCAGTCACCAGCGGCTGAAACTGTTTAGCCAGAAGGCTGTGGAAAAGATGACCCGACAATTGTTGCGGCCGACGCCCCAGAATGCCGTCAGAAGCACCGGATGCAAAAACGATCCGAAAATCGCCATCCAGTTCCAGAAGGATGTCACCCCAGACGAACGCAAGTGCTGCAAAGCGATTGCGTTCATTTCGAAGTTCGGCGGTACGAGCCTTTATAAGCTTATCCAAAGCGTCCTCTTACGCTGCTCAGAAATACCGACATTTCCCATCCCCCGAATTCGAAAACATCGCCCGCGTCAAAACGGCTTTCACTGATGATCTTCCCATTGGTGTTAACAAGGGTTTTACATCGGCGAGATTTCCCATTCTAACGGGTATTAAGTGTAGAATTTTCCCACAAGTAAGAAACAAAGGCCCGTTAATGCACCGGCACCTTTACGACAAATATTCCATATATCTTTGGTCTCGCGGTGGGTTTTAAACCCCTGTGCCCGTTAATTCGAGCCATAAATGGTTGCGCATTTCGCATATCTACAATGCCTGATTGCATTATTTGGTGTGATGGTTTGCAAGATCGGGCTGATCGCTTAAAAGAAACCACACGCTATTTGCAATCACACCATATGCCATGAGGCCCGCTGATAATGACGTCGCCCCTGAAACCCCGCTCGGACCTGCCACGCATGGATGCGGGATCGGTTTTGATCTTTGATCTCGACAACACGCTTTATCCGGCAGCCTGCAACCTGTTCGCACAGGTTTCTACCTTGATCGGACATTATGTCCGCGACACGCTGTCACTCGAACCTGATGAGGCATACCGGGTACAGAAGGACTATTTCCATCGCTATGGTACGACATTGCGCGGGCTTATGACGGAGCATGAAATTGACCCGGCGGATTACCTAAGCAAAGTTCATGACATCGATGTTTCGGTTGTCGCACCCGCACCCGATCTGGCGGCCGCACTTGATGATTTGCCCGGGCGCAAACTTATTTTCACCAATGCATCGCGCGGTCACGCCGAACGGGTGATGGAACGCCTTGGCATTGCTGACCGGTTTGAAACGATCTTTGACATTGTCGATGCGCAATACATTCCCAAACCGGAGCAGGCCCCCTATGACCTGCTTCTCGCACGCGATGGCATTGATCCGGGCAAGGCTGTCTATTTTGAAGACATGGCGAAAAATCTGCTGCCCGCCAAGGAAATGGGCATGACAACCGTTTGGGTTCATACCGACCTTGAATGGGCGCAGGCAGGACGTGACGATCCAAGAATTGATCACCAAACCGACGATATTGTTGGTTTCTTGCGGACCCTTGCCAACGGGTCCTAACCCCCGTTTCGCCACCGCAATCGCCCATCATTTTCCAGCACACAGTACAAGTGCGACAAAGTGCATGATTTGTAACCGTTACAACGTTGAGATTCGCCCCGTCTTCGTTTATTGCTTTTTGCTGTACGGATCATGATCGGAACGCGGCCCGAAACAGGCTCTTCTACGTAAACTGGCGGAGTTGACTTCAAGGCCTGCTTTGACCATTCTCCGCTCGACAGATTTAAGGCTGACCGCAAGGACCTCCGAAAAATGAACAGAACTGAACTTGAAGGCGTGATTAACGTCGCTTGGGAAAACCGCGACGAAATCAGCTCCGCCACACAGGGCGAAATCCGCAAAGCCGTTGACCAGACGCTGGGTGCTATGGATCGCGGTGAACTGCGTGTTGCCGAAAAGGTTGACGGAAAATGGGTCGTCAATCAGTGGGCGAAAAAGGCGGTTCTGCTGTCTTTCCGTCTCAATGACATGACCACCATCGCAGGTGGTCCGGGCGAAAACACCAACTGGTGGGACAAAGTCCCGTCGAAATTTGACGGTTGGGGTGAAGCCGAGTTTAAAGAAGCCGGGTTCCGCGCCGTTCCAGGCAGCATCGTGCGCCGTTCGGCTTATGTCGCACCGGGCACCGTTCTGATGCCAAGCTTTGTTAACCTTGGCGCCTATGTTGATACTGGCGTCATGGTCGATACTTGGGCCACCGTTGGTTCGTGCGCACAAATTGGCAAAAACGTTCACCTTTCAGGTGGTGCGGGCATCGGTGGGGTTCTTGAACCGCTGCAAGCTGGTCCGGTCATCATAGAAGACAACGCCTTCATCGGCGCTCGTTCGGAAATTGTCGAAGGTGTCATCGTCGAAGAAGGTGCTGTCATTTCGATGGGTGTCTTCATCGGCGCATCAACCAAAATCATCGACCGCACCACCGGCGAAACCTTTGTCGGTCGCGTCCCTGCCTATTCGGTTGTGGTTCCGGGCAGCATTGCTGGCAAGCCACTTCCAGATGGCACGCCGGGGCCAAGCCTGTATTGCGCGGTGATCATCAAACGTGTTGATGAAAAGACCCGCTCGAAAACCTCGATCAACGAATTGCTGCGTGACTGATTTCTGTCACCACAAGACCGTATGATTTATAAGAGGCAGAACAATTGATGTGTTCTGCCTCTTTTTGTTCGCCAAATGTTCCACGTGAAACATTGCATCGTTTCACTGATTAACCAAGAGAAGACCAGATGTCCGTCGCCCTTGAACTTGCCCAGTCCCTGATCCGTTGCCCATCTGTCACCCCGGCCGATGCAGGCGCACTTGACGTTCTGCAAAAGGCACTTGAAGCGCGTGGCTTTGACTGTAAACGCAAGGTGTTTGACGGCAATGGCAGTGATGCGATTGACAACTTGTATGCCCGCCTAGGCACCAAAGGGCGCAATTTCTGTTTTGCCGGGCATACCGATGTTGTGCCCGCAGGTGATCTTGACGCATGGACCGTCGATCCGTTTGGCGGCGAGGTCAAAGACGGTCGTCTATTTGGGCGTGGTGCAGTTGATATGAAAACCGGCATTGCCTGCTTTGTCGGCGGGGTAGATGCGTTTCTGGCCTCACATCCGGATTTTGACGAATCCATCAGTTTCCTGATCACCGGTGACGAAGAAGCCGATGCTTTCAATGGCACGGTCAGGCTGATTGAATGGTGCGATCAGCAGGGCGAAAAGTTTGATACCTGTCTGGTGGGGGAACCGACCAACCCGAAATATCTCGGCGAAATGATGAAAATTGGCCGTCGTGGATCAATCACCGGCTGGCTCACGGTGTACGGCGCACAGGGTCATGTTGCCTATCCGCATCTGGCGGACAATCCGGTGCCGCGCATGATCAAAACCCTTGATGTTCTTAATGCCCGCGCGCTTGATCAGGGCACCGATCATTTCCAACCCAGCAATCTTGAAGTCACCACCATTGACGCTGGTAACAGTGCAACCAATGTTGTTCCGGCGAAAGTCAGTGCTGCCTTTAACATCCGCTTCAACGATCAGCACACCGGTGTCGATCTTGAAAAATGGATCAAGGATGTCTGCGCCGAGCATGCTGGCGCGCATGAGCTAAGGGTGAAAATCTCTGGCGACGCATTCCTGTCTAATCCGGGAAAGCTGGCGACACTGATTGCCGATTCATCGGAAAAAATCACGGGCAAGCGCCCGGAGATGAGCACCACTGGCGGCACATCCGATGCCCGTTTCATTCAGAAGTATTGCGAGGTCGCGGAGTTTGGCCTTGTCGGTCAAAGCATGCACAAAGTTGATGAACATGCGATGGTCGAGGATATTGAAAACCTTGTCGCCATCTATGGCGAGATTCTTGACGGCTTCTTTGACTGATTTCTGACCTGATGACTGGCTAAGACGACTGAGCGACGGCAACCGGACCTTTTCCTGACCCGACGTTGTCCGCGCCGTCCGTCTCATCCGTTTTATGGCGAAAGTTCGGGATACTGTCGCGTGTTGCCGCCAGAACCTTGTCGGCAGTTTCATCATCAACCGCACGGCTTAGAACAACAGCCCCAACCATCATGGCCAACATCGCGATGGCATCCTGTTCGTATTGAACTGGCACATTGCGCAATTTCTGATCTGATTCGAGGTTGATGTGGCGATCAATGCCCGGCACGTCGTCTTCTTTTGCCAGCTTCCATGCCAGTTTTTCAGATGCCTGATTGATCAGTTTTGAAAAAGCTTCCTGTGCACGAACCCCGGATCGGGAGACTTCGGCAGAAAGGGTTGGCAATGCACAGCCCAGTTCCGGATTTTCAATGTGCACCCGCGACAGATACAGCTCGGCAAAGGATGTCACCCAATCCCCACCGGCCCGTTCCGCTTTGCGCAGCTTTGCCAGTATTGGCGAGGATAAAAGCGACATGCCGTTTTCAACGCAGGCAACAAACAGGTCTTCCTTGTTTTCGAAATGCGCATAAAACCCACCGCGCGTTAGCCCCGCCTCGGCCATGACCTGATCAATTGTCACGTTCTCAAACCCGTTCTTTTTAAACAGGGCCGTTGCCGCATTCAGGATGCGAATACGGGTTTTGGGTTTGTGGGCGGGACTGTAGGGCATTTGTCAGATCCGTTTGAACGTGGTTTTGCGACCGATACAAAAACAATGACACATCCTGATAATATGTTCTTGAACATATTATGTCCTCGTTGATCCTGTCTGCAAGTTCAATTCTCTGTTCACCCCGATCCGGGTGACGGGAAACATCGCAGCAAAGGAAGACAGCATGTCTGAATTGATGATCATCGGAATGCCCCGCAGCAGCTTGACGCGCACGGCCCGCATCGCGTGCATCGAAAAAGAAATCCCGTTTGAGTTCAGCACTCGGAATGTGCAACTTCCCGGACAGTCCCCAACGCCAGAGGTCTCCAATCGCAATCCGTTTGGCAAGGTGCCTGTTTTGGTCCATGGAAAGTTGGTTTTGTATGAAACAGCGGCCATCTGCCGGTATATCGACGACACATTTTCAGGCCCACTTTTACGCCCGGTTCATACAGAAAAAATCGCCGTGATGAACCAGTGGATCAGTCTTGCCATGACCCGGCTTGATCAAAACATTATCAGGAATTTCGTTATCCCAATGGTTTTTGCCGACACCAAACAGCGCCACGATCCGGGCTTTGCCGTGCGCATGAAGCAGATGGGCGATCTTATTGCCCACGACCTTGGGGTTCTAGATGATGCTTACGTCGATGGCTGGCTTTTTGGCGACCGCTTTACCATCCCCGACATGATGATCATGCCGATGCTCCATTACCTCTATGCCATGCCCGGCGGGCCAGAGATGATTACGAATGCCCCGAATGTGAAAACCGCCTTTACGCGTTTCAAGGCCCGAAGTTCCGCCGCCCAAACCGACCCGTTGTTGCCAGATCAGATTCTGAAATCCGCCTGATCTGTTTTATCGCCGCCCTTGTGTTTCCCCTTAATCGCACAAGGGCTTTTCAGCCGCCGCAGACACACATTCCTCCAAGCATGTTGGCCCCTGCGGTCTGTGGCGGCTGCTTCTTACTGATGATCTATGGCGTCCATGTGATGGGGATGTACCCCGGCAAAGCTTCTATGCGTTCAAGCCACGCCCGGATGCCCGGATACCCCGACAGACTGATTTTTCCGAGCTCTGCGCGATGGGTATAGGCGTATAGCGAGATGTCAGCGATGCTCAGAGCATCCCCCACCAGCCAATTATGCCCCGAAAGACGTTTTTCCATCAGATCAAGCGCGCGTTTGGCCCCGGCCTGCTTCATTGGCGCCAGAATATCGGCATTTTCCGGTAACCCCTTGATCTCATACCAGGAAATCAGCACCGCAATATTGGGTTCATGGTCGTACTGTTCAAAGAACAACCACCCCATCATTTCCGCACGCTCAAAACGGTCATCTGGCACGAAGTTCGTTCCCTCGGCCAGATAGGTGAGGATCGCGTTGCTTTCAGCCAAAACCCGACCGTCATCCAGAACAAGCGCCGGGATCTTGCCGTTTGGATTGATCTTTTCCAGGTATTCTGGTGTCCGGGTTTCCCCTTTCATGATGTCGCGTTCGACATAGTCAAACGCCGTTCCCATCATCGACAGCAGCAAACGAACCTTGTAGCCGTTTCCCGAAAGCAAATAATCGTTCAAAATCATTGTAAATGTCCTTGTGGCACATGCGTGAAAAGCATTGGCCGGCCGGGTTTGATATTTGCGGCTGGATGATTGGCAAACAATCGAATAGTTTTGACGCAACTGTTCAATTTCATTGATCAATCATTCTGATCATAGAGGCCATTATGGATTCTGACCTACTGCGCAGCTTTGTCGCCTTTGCCGAATCAGGCAGCTTTAACCGCGCTGCTGACCGGATTGGCCGCACGCCATCGGCCTTTTCCATGCAGATGAAACGGCTTGAAGAACTGGTCGATAACAAACTGTTTGAACGGGACGGTCGGAATGTTCTTTTAACCCCGGATGGCATCACCTTTGTCGGATATGCCCGGCGTATCTTGTCGCTTCAGGACGAGGCCATGGGCAAGTTGCGAACACAGGATGCATCACGTCCAATCCGCATTGGCTGCCCGGATGACTATGCGCAGAAAATCCTGCCGCTGGTCCTGCGCGGTATCCAGAAAGCCCACCCCGCCGCAAAATTCTTTATTTCGGTCAACCCGACGATCCTTCTGCGCCGGATGCTGGATCAGGGGGAATTGGACCTGTCGATCATTAGCCGGTCTGAAACCGGCGAAGAAGGATATTTCCTGCGTCATGAACCCGGCGTCTGGGTCACATCACCAATCCACAAACAGCATGAACTTGATCCCTTGCCATTGGTTTTACCTGCCGAGGATTGCAAGTTTCATGCTTGGGCGCTTGATGCCATTTCAAAAGCGGATCGGCCCTATACCCTGTTTGCCACATCCCGACAGGCCGCGTCCCTGTTGCATCTGGTACGCGACGGGCTTGGTGTTGCAACACTTGCCGCGGCCAGTGTCACCGATGAATTTCAGGTTCTTGAGGCCCGTGATGGTTTCCCGCCCCTTCCGGCAGTCGGGGTTGCCTTGATGCTTGCCGAAGCATCCCATCCGCTGGTCGATCGGCAACTTGCCATCGTGATACAGGATTATCTCAACCGAAATCTGGATGATGACTTGACCAGACAGGCCGCAAGCTGATTGGATGCCGCGCCATCACACCTATACGCCCATACATTGATCAACAAAGATTGCCCCAATGACCACCAAACCACGCCTGAACATTTGTGTCACCTGCACCTTTTCCGCCGCCGACGGCCAAAGTGACCCCCGCGACGGCAAGGTTCTGTTTGAACGGGTAAAAACCGCCTGTGCCGAACGTGATGTACCCTTTGACCTGCACCCGGCGGAATGTTTGACCAACTGCAAGTCTGGCTGTTCGGTTGCCTTTAGCGGTGCAGCGAAATGGGGGTATGTCTATGGCAACGTTGATCCCGACACCATGATCGAGGATCTATGCGATCTTGCGACCCGATATAGCGAAAGTGACAACGGCATTGTCGCATGGCGTGAACGCCCCGACAGCCTGCGCCGCAATGTCATCGCCCGCATTCCGCCGCTGGATTAACCCGCCATATCAGGAACGGAAATTTTCCCACCGTATCAAATTTCAGCAGGATTTAACCCGACGTGTTGGCATGAAGTTCCTGCCAAAGGCGCTGCACCTCACCGGTTGCCTGCAATTTTTCAATCATCTGATTAAAATCAGCAACAGAAATGACCGATTGATCCGCAATGACCGACACAAGGTCATACATGGCATCGGGTTGCACACCGACGGTAATAAGGTCACCCAGTCCCGGAGTTGCCGCCAATTCACGTGCAAGAAAACCTGCTGAAACAATGCCGATTGGCGCTTCGCGGGCCAAAACACCGTTCAGGACTTCCTTTTCGTTATAGCGCAGCAACACATCATAAGATTGTTTCAGGAATTCCGGATCAGAGTTGAACTTGGCAAAGCCGTAATGGAACCCCAGCACGCAAAGAATCGATTGGTTGGTTACATCGGCAAAGGGATCATCTGTTTTCGCCGTGCTGCTTTGGGTTACATAAACATCTTTCTCTGTGACGATCTTGTCAGAGAATTGCACAGCGTAGTCCTGCCAGTCCCATTGCGCACTTTCGAGCAACAGAAGATCAACATCCCCATCCACCAGAGCCTTATAGCGCCTGCGTGACGACGTTTCGACAAGCTGAAACTCATAGTCGTCCTGCAACCCGTTCAGAAGCCCGATCAGCAATGGAACCATGCCGTTTGGTTTGCCATTTTCGAAATAATAAACAACACCGTATTCATACGCACCGACTTTAACCGTAACTGGCTCCGCCGCCTTTGCCGGTGCACCGCCATCGGTAAAAAACGCCGCCAGAAGTGCTGCAAGCATGATGCAAAAATGTCGAATTATTCGAAAAGCTGCCACTACATCTTTCCCGCTATTCTCGGATCAATGAACCGTACGCCCCCGGCGACCCAACCATTTGGCCACCGCGCAGGCGCATGACGCGTCCCTTTTATATACGGCGGTCCTGCCAGTTTTCCAGAAGGTAGCGTGCAATAGAAATTGGACGCGGCAAATTTATGCCCTTTCCTGGCAGGTTCGGGACCTCATCACGATGCACCCACATGGCAAATTCGATTTCATCCTGATCAATGGTGATATCTGTGGTTTCCGCCTCTGCGACAAACCCCAGCATCAATGATCCGGGAAACGGCCAAGGCTGGGATGCGACATATTTGGGGCGCTTGACGCGAATACCAACCTCTTCATAAACCTCACGCGCCACCGCCTGCTCAAGCGTTTCACCGGGTTCGACAAATCCTGCCAAAACCGAAACCATGTTGGGCAGAAATTGCGGTGACCGGGCCAAAAGAACGTGATCTTCGTGATGAATCAGCATGATGACAGCTGGATCCGTGCGCGGGAAATGCGATTTTCCACAATCAGGATTGCTACATTCAAGACGATAACCAGCCTCGGCAACACGGTTCGCATGGCCACATGCCCCACAGAACTGATGCCCGCGATGCCAGTTAAAAAGGGCGCGCGCCTGTGCCGCAAGGGCGGCCTCGTCACTTGAAAGAGCCGCCATACGGGTCCGCATATCGCCAAACCCGCCACCAAGGCGGCGCACGGCTTCTTCCCGATCCGAAATCACCGATGCAATATCCACGGCCATCACGGGGCCATTGCCATCGCGTCCAAGATAAATCCATTGGGCGGCCTCAAGATCGACGTCCAGATGCCGGATTGCCAAACCACCAATCACCACAAGCTCATGCGCATCCATGTCTTCGGGCCAGGCAAAAAGCGGATCACCGTCATAGCAGATCAAAATACGTAACGAGTCTTCGACCAGCAGACTCTGTCGCCAGTTTACTGACTTTCGCAGCACCGCATCACGATCAAGATCAACGGATTCGTAAAACAGCCTGTCCATAAGATCGCGTATCCTTAAATTCCATTTACCAACCGACATCGCAGGCAAGCTGCTGTCCGGGCGGTATTTTCCGGGGCAACGGTGCCCGACATTAGCGCGCTGGCAGCCCGGTAAAAAGCCACGATTGCGCGAGGATCGAAAAAATCCAAGCCAACACTTGCGTTTTACTGTCTGCTGCGCGATATAGGGGGCGAGAGGCTGGCTGCGGACGGACCGCTCGCCAACCCGGTCAGGACCGGAAGGTAGCAGCCGTAACGAGTTTTTCCGGGTCGCGGTTCAGTCTCTCACCCTTTTATCTCTCCCCTTTGAATGTCGCCGATCCTCTATGCAACTGACCCCGTCAGGCATGATGTGGTTTTGTGTGGGAAATTTCCCACTTGGCCTTTCCCATGCGGGACTGAAACTGCTAAAACCAATCCAGTTTACAATATGTCGGACCGGATGAATGACGGATCAGATCGAGACCGCCAGCCAAGATACGCCCGAAGGTGAAGCCCCTGCGCCGGACGCAGCGACATCGCCTAGTGATGCCGCACCGGCAGCCAGTGCAACCAAGGCCGTGGCCCCGAAAAGCGAATATCAGGTTCTGGCGCTTAAATACCGCCCGAAAACCTTTGATGAGCTGATCGGTCATGGCCCGATGGTCAAGACGCTTTCAAACGCCCTTGAAAGTGGACGTCTTGCCCATGCATTTGTTCTGACCGGGGTGCGCGGGATTGGTAAAACCACCACCGCACGTATCATTGCGCGCGCGCTGAACTGCATTGGACCAGATGGCAACGGTGGCCCGACCATCGAACCATGCGGTGTCTGCGAACATTGCCGCGCGATTGCCGAAGACCGCCATGTCGATGTTTTGGAAATGGATGCGGCGTCCCGTACCGGTGTTGATGACATTCGCGAACTGATCGAAGGTGTGCGATATCGCCCGACCTCGGCACGTTACAAGATATACATCATCGATGAAGTGCACATGCTGTCGAAAAGTGCGTTCAACGCGCTTCTCAAAACGCTCGAAGAGCCGCCAGAGCATGTGAAATTCATCTTTGCCACCACCGAAATCCGCAAAATTCCGATCACTGTCCTGTCACGCTGTCAGCGGTTTGATCTGCGCCGTGTTCAGATCGACGAACTAAGCGCGCATTACACCCGCATTGCCGGGCTGGAACATGCTGACATCGAAGAAGAAGCCGTCGCCCTGATTGCGCGTGCAGCAGATGGTTCTGTCCGTGATGGCATGAGCCTTCTTGATCAAGCAATTTCGCACGGGGCAGGCAAAGTCACAACACAGCAAGTGCGTGATATGCTGGGTCTTTCGGACCGGTCACGTATTTTCGATCTGTTTGACTTCACCATGAAGGGTGAAATCAACGAAGCACTTGAACTGCTAAGCGCGCAATACGCCCTTGGCGGTGATCCGGCAGTGATGTTGCAAGACATGCTGGATCTGACCCATTGGTTGACCCGTGTAAAACTGTCGCCCGATGCTGCCAATGATCCCGGCGTGTCCCAGATCGAGCGTGAACGCGGTAAGGAAATTGCTGCCAAGCTTGCCATGCCGCAATTAACCCGTGCTTGGCAGATGCTGCTTAAGGGACTTGAAGAAACCCGGATTGCACCCTCGCCCATTCAGGCGGCTGAAATGATCCTGATCCGGCTGGCCTATGCTGCGGAAATGCCATCGCCCGGTGATCTGATCAAAAAACTTCGCAGCGACATGGCCAACACCGGTGCGAACGCACCACAAGGTGGTGGCGGCGGTAACGGCGGTGGTCCCGGTCCACGCATGCAGGTCGTTAATGGCGGCGGCAGCAGTGCCGCTGCGGTGGCGCAAAGTCGCCCCGACCCGCTTGGCGCCCCTGAACAGGTTGAACAGCCGGTTTACGCCAAAATGCCCGAAAGCTTTGTCGAGGTCGCCGACCTTCTGGCAAAGGACCGCGAAACAACCGGCATCGCCATGCAGGTCAAAAACTATATGCATCTGGTGAAGTTTGAGCCGGGCCGGATCGAATTTCGCCCGGCACGCGGTGCGCGTTCCGACCTATCGACACAACTGATCAAGGCGATGAATAGCCTTACGGGGCAACGGTGGCTTGTCAGTGTTTCGGAACGTGAAGAAGGTGCGCCGACGTTAAAGGAACAGGAACTCGAAGCCCTTGAGCAGCGCAAGGCGGATGCCTCGCACGACCCGCTGGTCAAGGCGATCATTGAAGGTTTACCCAAAGCCAAAATCGTTGCCGTCCACCTACCACCCGGCCAAGAAGAAACCACCGGTGAAGAGGACGAAAGCGGTTCAGTATATGACGATGCGTTTTATCTCGAAGGAGACGACGAGCTATGAAGAATCTTGCAGGGATGCTCAAACAGGCCCAGCAAATGCAGTCCAAAATGCAGGACATGCAAGAAGGTCTGGTTGAACTTGAAATCGAAGGCCAGTCCGGTGCGGGCATGGTCAAGGTAATGCTCAATGGCAAAGGCGAAATGCGCGGCCTTTCGCTTGATAAAAGCATTGTCGACCCCAACGACACCGAGGTTCTCGAAGACCTGATTGTCGCTGCCTATAACGATGCCAAGGTCAAAGTCGAAGCCGCGGTTCAGGAAAAGATGAAAGACGTCACCGGCGGCATGAACCTGCCCGAAGGTTTCAAGCTTCCATTCTGATCTGACGTTGGATCATTTAAGAATTTCGCGCATTCATCGCGCAAAATGAAGGGTGGCATTGCGCCGCCCTTTGTTTTTGATACAAGCTAAAGCATGTTGCATTAAGAACGGGGTCACGATGACCGGACGGGAAATCGAAAATCTGATTAAACTTCTGTCGCGTCTACCGGGTCTTGGCCCGCGATCCGCACGCCGGGCGGTGTTGCAGATGCTTAAAAAACCCGAAATGCTGATGCTCCCGCTGGCCGATTCCCTGCGTGCGACGGCGGATGCCATGACCACCTGCAGCAATTGCGGCAATATCGATGTCACCGATCCCTGTCACATCTGTGCCGACTATAACCGGGGCCCCGACATGATTTGCGTTGTCGAGGAAGTCCAAGACCTTTGGGCGCTGGAACGCGGTGCATCTTTCAAGGGGCAATACCATGTCCTTGGCGGAACGTTATCGCCACTTGATGGGGTTGGCCCGGATGACCTGAAGATTGATCAGTTGATCAACCGGGCCCGTGCGGATGCGGTGACCGAAGTCATCCTTGCGACCAATGCCACGGTTGATGGTCAAACCACGGCACATTACATCACCGAACGCCTGATCGAAACCGGGGTCAAGGTCACCCGCCTTGCTCATGGCGTGCCGGTTGGGGGCGAACTTGATTATCTTGATGACGGCACGCTGGCCGCAGCCCTTCGGTCGCGTAGCGTGGTTTAACAGCCACCACACCGTTGTGTATTCCAATAAAAAAAGGCAGCACCCCATGCTGCCTTTCGAATACTATTTGGGTTGAGGCGTGATTATTCAAACCACAGATCCATCAAAATCCTTATAAAATCAGGATTTAGACCCTGAAGTTTTTTCAGCCGCCAAACGAGTTGCCAATTCATATCCATAGGCACCCGCACCGGCCATCACCGCATCAGCCACCGGGCTGATCCAGCTTTTATGTCGAAACTCTTCGCGCGCATGCGGGTTGGATATATGCAGCTCGATGATATAGCCATCGAAGGTTTTTAGCGCATCATGAATGGCTGCCGATGTATGGGTATAAGCCCCGGCATTGATAATGATCGCGGCCGATTTTTCACGGGCTTCGTGGATCAGATCAATGATCGCACCTTCGTGGTTCGACTGGCCGAACCGCACAGTGACATTCAAATCCTTGGCCAGGGCCGCACATTTTGTTTCGATGGTTTGCAGCGTGTCATAGCCATAAATCTCTGGCTGGCGTTGCCCAAGCAGATTCAGGTTCGGTCCATTGATGACAAGAATTTCCGGCACGCTCATGTGTATTCCCCTGAATCCAATTTTATTTCGCACCGTCGCTGCGACGGTTCATCCGTGTCTGGGACGCCAGCCTGATCGGTGCATTGGCCGCCCCGAACCCACGATACGCCCGACGCTCCACCAGTTCAAAGAAGAAACGGTTGGCAAAGGTCTTGGTATAGGCCTGATAATATTCACCTTCGTCGTCGCGGTCATATAGAATATTACCCGCGCGCAACCGGTCAAGCAATTGTGGCTCAAGCCCGAAACGGGCTTCGATGTCATCATAGTAGTTTTCAGGGATCGGTAAAATTTCAACACCGTTCTTCTGACAGAAAGCAACGGTTTCAAAGATATCATCGCTTGAAAATGCCAGATGCTGAACCCCACTCCCAAAGAACTCGTTTAAGAACTGGGAATGCTGAGTATTGGGGCTTTGCGACCCGTTCAGGATCAAGCGCAACGCATCGCTTTGCACCACCTGACTTTGCACAAGCCCGCCGGGATCAGGAATATCAAGAGTTGGCATTTTCCCCAGATCAAAGATCGAAGTGAAATACAGAACCCAGGCCAACATTTCCTCATATTGCATCGAATAGGAAACATGATCGACAGCGCGCAGTTTTGCTTTTGCACTGTCTGTCGTCGCTGGTTGGTCACAATCAAACTCGACATCCCAGATACGCGAAAGTTCGCTATGGTCATCAAGGAAATAGACCAGACTGCCACCAACACCGCGGATGGCTGGCATTTCAATTTCGCCCTCGCCAACCGCCTGACTAAACGGTGCCGCCAGCAAGGATTGCGCCCGATCAAGGGTTGCCTTCGCATCATCAACCTTAAGCCCGACCGCACAGACCGACGGGCCATGCACGATATTATAGGAATGCGCGAACCCGTCCTTGTCGCAGTTGATCACAAGGTTGATATCGCCCTGCTTCCACCAACTCACGGCCTTTGATTTGTGGCTGCCGCGCTTTTCAAATCCGAGCCCGACAAACAGATTTGCCAATTTTTCTGCGGTATCTTCCTCGACCGCGAACTCGACAAAGGCGACTTCCTTGGCATGCGCCTTGGGCGGCAGAATGGCGGCCTTTTCACCGACCTTAACGCCTTCAACCCCATCGCCAAGATAGATCAACGACCGCAGACCATCCTTCGCGACAGTCTTGGTCGAACTGGACCGGAACTGATCGTTGAAGATTTCAAGGGATAGCGGCCCGTCATAGCCGGTCATGGCAAGATTGCGCATGAAGTCACCCAGCGGGAAATCGCCCTGCCCCGGGAAACACCGGAAATGGCGGCTCCAGGATAGCGGATCCATTTCAAGGGTCGGCGCATCGGCGACCTGAACCAGAAAAATTTTGTCACCGGGGATCGATGAAATCGCATCAAGTGGCACCTTGCGCGCGATGATGTGGAAAGTATCAAGCACCAGACCGACATTGGGATGATTGGCCCGGCGCACAACTTCCCAGCTGTCGCGATAATCACTGATATGCTTGCCCCATGACAGGGCTTCGAACGCGATTCGAAGTCCACGCTTGGCAGCCCGGTCGCCAAGTTCGGCCAGATCCTTTGCCGCACGATCAAGGCCGCCCAGTGATTGGGGCGATACGTTCGAACAGACCATCAAAAGATCAGTCCCAAGTTCTTCCATCAGGTCAAACTTGCGCTCGGCCCGCTCAAACGCACGGGTGCGCTGGGGTTCGGGCATACCTTCAAAATCGCGGAACGGCTGAAACGTCACCAGCTTGAGGCCAAGATCGCGGATGGTCTTGCCAACATCGGCCGGCGATCCGTCAAAGGACAGAAGATCGTTTTCAAAAATCTCGACACCGTCAAAACCGGCTGCGGCAATGGCATCGAGTTTTTCCTGAAGATCACCAGACAGCGAAACTGTTGCGATCGAGGTCAGCATATTATCCCTCCGGGATGCACGTGTGAGGCACCGGGTCATTCACCGCAAGGATTTAAAACGTGATGCGCCGTGACGACGCACTGCCAGTTTAATCCTGCGGACGACGCCGGTAGGTTTCGATATGGTCGGTCAGTTTTGCAATCGCGCCATCAAGGTCACGCGCCAGCGCGAGGTCATAAATCGCGCGATGCTCGTCGATAATGTCATTGGCGCGAAAGCCATGCGTCTTAAGCTCGATCACCACATACCGGCGGAATTGATCGAAAATTTCGCGGTGCAGCCGCATGTGCAGATCCGATCCGCACGCCGATATCAACGCCTGATGAAACTCGCGGTCATACTGGCTCCAGCGGACCGTAAGTTCGCGGCTTTCTTCGGAAAGCATCTGCTTTTCAACAGCCGAGAGCTTGTGATGGGCACCGGCAACGCGGGCTTCCCACTCGACATCCCCTTGTTTGATCGAGGCGGCCAGACCTTCGCATTCAAGTAGCAGCCGCATCGACGTCAACTCCTTGAAATTGGACGGCGATGTTTCGACAACACGAAACCCCTTCTGGCCTTCGACAAAGACAAATCCCGATGCGACAAGGCGATTTAGCACTTCGCGCAGCGTATTGACCCCGGCGTTATAACGTTCGCGCAGGGCATCAAGCTTAAGCTTCACGCCGGGCTGTAACTCGCCATACAGAATATCATCGCGAATTTCGTTATAGACCGTTTCGGCAACTGTGCTGCTGCTCATCGTGTTCCCCTAACCGGTCAATGCCTCGGGATAGGCATTGAAATAATCCTGTCTTGCAGCATCGGCATCAATTTCCGCCCCGCTGAAAACCTCGAATGCTTCAATACCCTGAAAGAAGAAGAGTTCAAAGCCGGTCATGACCTCAATCCCCGATTTCGTCGCTGTGCGCAGGAACGCCGTCTCGACCGGGGTATAAACCGCATCGAACGCCCATTTCTGACCGCCCAGCAAGTCGACGTCAAACGGACACCCCGGATACTGGTTCATACCGATCGGCGTACAATTGATCAGGCCATCGGCACTGCGCACCGCATCTGACAGGTTTTCTGCCCCGACAAATTCGGCCTGCACATCCGCCGCTGTTAACGTCGCAACCAGTTCTTCGCCACGCGCGATGTCCTTGTCATGGACCAGGATTTTATCCGCCCCCAACCCACGCAGACCAAACGCGGTTGCAAGGCCAACACCACCCGCACCAAGCTGTAAAACCGTTCCCGGCTTTGCATCCCCGAACTGCTTTTTATAGCCGCGCATAAAGCCAACAAAGTCGGTATTGTCCCCGCGCCAGCCATCTTCGCGAAACACAACCGTATTCACAGCACCAAGGGCTGCTGGCAGACGTTTACGCGGTGTGACCAGTTTGCGGGCACTGGTTTTATACGGATGGGTGACATTAACCCCCGCATAGCCGGTTTCCGCGCATGTGGTCAGCTGTTTGATCAGATCGAAATCCTCAATCTGATCGCTGTCGAGATAGTCGTAACTAACATCCATCCCGCACATACGGCCCAGCAACACGTGCAGTCGGGCCGACTGGCTGCGTGAAATGCCTTTACCGATAAGACCGAGTTTCAACATGGGACGGTATCCTAAAATCCAAACAGTTCCGGCAAGAAGGTGACAATGCCCGGAACAAATGTGATGACCAGCAACACAAACAATTCAACAAGGAAGAATGGCATGATCGCCTTGATCATTCGGGCCATGCCAACACCTGCAATCGCATCGGCAACAAACAGGCACAAGCCCATCGGCGGTGTGATCAGGCCAATCATCAGATTGAAAATAACAATGATGCCAAAATGGGTCGGATCAATGCCAAGGCTCAGTGCAATCGGATGCAGGATCGGCACCAGCACCAGCATCGCTGCAATGCCCTCAAGAGCAAGACCAACCACCAGTAACATCAGATTGATCAGGATCAGGAACATCGCCGGGCTGTCGACATAGCCCAGAACAAACTGGCTGACCGCCTGTGGGATACCGGCAAATGTCATAAACCAGTTGGCCGCAGCCACCGTTCCCATAATGATCAGGATGCTCGAAGAATCACGCATCGCACCGGAAAATATGCCCGGAAGGTCGCCCGGTTTGAGTTCACGGAACACAAACAAGCCGACAATCAGTGCATAGAAAACGGCAAAGCTGGCTGCTTCGGTCGGTGTCACGATCCCCGCAAGGATCGAACCAATCACAAAGACCGGCATGAAAAGCGGGATCACACCATTCCAAAGCGCACTCAACTTTTCACGGAAATTCATCCGTTCGCGCGGGGTGGCGTAATTCTTTACAAAGAATCGTACATAAACCGACAACGCAATCGCCAGCAGCAAGCCCGGCACGATCCCGGCAAGAAACAAGGCCGGTACCGATACGTTGCTTGTGATCAGCGCATAGATGATCACGGGAATGCTGGGCGGAATGATCGGGCCAATCACCGAAGATGCTGCCGTAAGGGCGGCGGCAAAGTCACGCGGATAACCTTCCTTTTCCATCGACGGAATAAAGATACGCCCGATTGCCGAGGTATCGGCCACTGCCGACCCGGAAAGCCCGGCAAAGATCACTGATGACCAGATATTGACCTGCGCCAGTCCGGCCTTGGCATGACCGACCAACGCATTGGCCAGATTGATCACACGCGATGTAATGCCGCTGGCATTCATCAGTTCACCGGCCAGCACGAATAGCGGGATCGCCAGAATGGTAAAACTATCCATGCCAGCGAAAATGCGTTGGGGGAGCAAATCGATGCTAAAGGTGCCAGACCCGATATAGGCGGCAATACCAAGTGCAATAGCAAATGCGACCGGTGCGCCAATCGCCAGTAAAACAAGCAGGGTAACGCCGGTAATCATGCTTCACCCCCGGTCGGCACGGCCTTAAAGAACGAAATAATGCGTAAAATAGCTGCGATCACGAGACAGATACCGCCAACGGTAATCGCGATCTGCGCCCAATACATTTGAATGCCAATACCAGATGCGACAATCCCACCACGTTTTCCGGCAAAAATCAGCCCGGCATAGGCAAGGATGCCGCCCAGCACCAATGTGGCGACATCAACCAGCAAACTGAGCTTGCGCCGGAACTTCTCGGGAACGGTATCAATGACAATGCTGAAAGTAATCTGTTTGCCCTGCAAATAGGCATAGGCAACGCCAAACATGCAGCCATAGATCATCGCATATTTTGCGACCTCCTCGCTCCATTGCAGGGGGGCGGAAAATAGGTAACGGCTCACACTGCCAGCAAAAACAACGCCAAAAACAACGAGGATACTGATCCCCGAAAGTCCGGCGAGCAAACGCATAAACGCAATTTCGACGCGTTGCATGGGGGTCCCCCGGATCATCGCGGACAACGGAATGCTTTTAGAAAAAGCATGGTGGCGGGAGAAAAGGACGGACCAGGCTCAAAGGAGAAACACCCGGTCCGCCAAAACCGATTACATCGAGGCTTCTGCTTTGGTAACAGCGGCCTGCAGCTTTTCAATCCACTGCGCATCAATCTGACCCGAAAGCCATTCGATCACAGCCGGCTGAGCTGCATCACGGAACGCTTTGAGCTGCTCTGCGGTCGGCGTGGTCACTTCCATGCCTTCCTCTGCCAGTTTGGCAACGCCTTCTGCGGAATTGAACTGCTGAATTGCACGGCCAACGTTTGATGCAACACCCGCAGCACGACGCAGAAGCGCCTGATCTGCTTCGGACAGATCCTGATAAATCGCTTCATTTACGACAATAAAGTCGGTGCCATAAACGTGACGATCAAGTGTGAGGTACTTCTGCATTTCGTAGAATTTGTTGGCATAGATCACGCTGATCGGATTTTCCTGACCATCAACCGTACCGGTGGTAAGGGCGGTCGGAACTTCCGGCCACGGGATCGGGGTTGGCTCACCACCAAGTGCCTTGACCATCTCAACAAACAGCGGGACGGTCATGACACGAATTTTCAGACCTTCCATATCCGACGGCTGGGCAACAGCACGTTTGGAGTTGGTAAAGTTACGGAAACCAGTTTCACCATAAGCCAAGGTGCGCAGGCCGGTTTTCTCCAGACAATGTGCGGCAAGTTCCTTGCCGAAATCACCATCCAGTACGCTCCATGCCACATTGGCATTCGGGAAAATATACGGCACATCAAGGACGGCTGCCTCTGGGCAAACCTTTGAAAACGGACCTGAAACCATCGACATGGCCAGCGTGCCGTCCTGGGTATTTTGCAAAAGGTCAGTTTCACCGCCAAGCGAACCGGCGGGGAACAGGGCAACCTCAATACGGCCACCGGATTCTGCTTCGACAATGTTTTTAAAGACCTGCGACGCGGCACCTTTTTTCGAGGTGGTCCACTCTGCCGGATCAACGTGGGCAAAGTTCAGCGTTACGTCAGCAGCATGCGCTGAAAACCCAAATGACGCAGCAGCCATAGAAACGGCACCAAAAAGGGCACCCTTGGAAATCATCTTCATTACGTCCTCCCGATTAAACAAAATTCCGTAGACCTTGGTTGCTTCAAACAATCTTGTTGTTTTGCGGCCTCTTTTCGGAATTAGGATAATTTAAAAAATATAGGAGATTTTGTCAAACATTCTATATTTTCATCAAAAACAGCCGTTTACCCCGTCAAACAACACAGAACCGATGATCAAAACCCTCATCAAGGTTGCCGATTAGAGATTGGAATTTAAGGATGGAAATGCGAATCGGCTCGGCAAATGCAACAGGATCATTTCGACAATCACGCCAATAACATGCCTCTCGAAAACTGCTTGCTGTAAATTCCTGTATTTGTGCTAGTTTAACTGTGAAATTGATCCGATGAACTCTGATATAAAACCATTTCCAAAGTGAATTCTGTGAACACTCTCACCGGCCCCACATCACCCCAGCTTGCAAAAATTGCCTCGCGTATTCTGGCGGGCAGCTTCCTGTTTGAGGATCTTGATCCTGAACTACTTGAACAACTGTCTGCTCAGGCCACTGTGCGCCGCCTTGAAGACGGTCAGTTGCTGTTTGAAAAGGGGGCTGCGGCAGACGGCCTTTATGCTGTCGAAGCCGGCAAGGTTCGCATTTCATCGGTGTCGGAAACCGGCAAGGAAATCGTTTTGAACGTGCTTGCCCCAGGTGCGGTGTTTGGCGAAATCGCCCTTTTGGACGGCGAACCGCGCACCGCAACCGCACGCGCCGTTGGTCCAACACGCTTCCTGTTCATTTCGCGTGATGCCTTCTTTGAAATATTTGACCGCGAAGCACCTTTGCGCCGCCATATCACGGCACTTCTGTGTCGTCGTTTGCGGTGGGTCAGTGATCTGCTCGAAGATGCCAACTTCCTTGATCTTATGGCGCGCCTGATCAAACGCATCCTGTGGCTTGCCGAACGCCATGGCGGCCCGGACCCCGAAGGCATTCGTATTGCCCTTCCGCTGTCACAGCAGGAGCTTGGCCTGATGCTTGGTGTGACGCGCGAAGCGGTGAACAAGAAACTGCGTGAACTTGAAAAGCGCGACATGATCACGCGCCGTGACGGACGTCTGGTGATCAAGGATGCCGACGGGCTCAAACAGCTTCTTGCTGATGCAATCAAGAACTGACCCCACACTCTCACTGTTTGACCAGCTTGTCGCACGCGAAGAAAAGCGCGGACTGATCCTTGTTGCGTTTTTGCGCATCTGCATGCTGGCCTTCATCCTGCTTTTGTTCAGCAAACCAGATTCTCCGACCGGAACGCTTTATACCCTGCTTGAGGTTCTCGGCTGGTTCATTCCCGGTGTTTTCATTCAACTTCTGGTCGCAGCACGCGGCGGAAAATGGGTATGGCTGCTGTATCTTTTGGCAGTCATTGATGCCGGACTGATTGTTTATATATCGGTGGTGCCCGATCCCCTTAATCCGCTCACCAATCATCCCGCGTGGCTGTATGGCTTTGTGGTGCGTGACCGTGGCGTTGTCTTTTCAATGATCATGATGGCGCTTGTCATCATGACATTTTCGCCGCGACTGATCCTGTGGTTCGGTTTTTGGCTGTTGATGGCGTGGATTACGGCAATCGTCTGGCTGATGCATCGCCCCGGCGTCATTATTTCCCAGCATTTTGGCGACGACTGGAACCCGACAAAGCAGGAACTGATCGACACTTACAATCTGCCGGAGTTTGTCGATATCTCTGCCTTGGCCGAACAAGTGGTCATTGTTGTCGTGTTTACGTTGGCCTGTGCGGTAATGGTTTCGCGCTTACGCGTGTTGATCAACCAATTTGCTGCCGCCGAACGCGCACATGGCAATCTGGCGCGTTACTTCCCCGTCGCCCTTGCCGACCGCCTTGCCGATCGCGATGAACCCATACGGGTTGGCGAACGCCGTGAATGCGTCATCATGTTTGCCGATATTATCGGGTTTTCCGGCTTTGCCGAAAAACGCGACCCGCAAGACGTCATGAAATTCCTCAACCAGTTTCACCAGATCGCCACCACACAGATCGGTGCCTATGGCGGAATTGTCGAAAAATATATCGGTGATGCGGTGATGGCCAGCTTTGCCGCCTTTGATGACCTCCCGTGCCCCGCATCAAATGCCCTGTGCGCAAGTCAGGCCATCGTGTCGCAGGTTTCTGAATGGCAAGCCCGCGAACCCGCAGATGACGGCTTACCGCTCCGGATTGGTGTCGGGCTTAATTTTGGCCCCGCCGTTGTGGGTGACATCGGACAGCGCGAAGCGGTAACCCCTGCTGTAATCGGGGCAACTGTCAATCTTGCTGCCCGGCTTGAACGTGCAACCCGCAAGCTTGAGACCGACACTGTCATGAGTGAAAGTTTCGCCAATCAGATACGCAACGAAAGTTCCGTTTCAGGATCTGTTTTATTGCGTCATTATCAACAGCATGAATCCATTCGGGTAAAAGGATTTAGTGACCCAATACCTGTTCTGTTTCACCGTGATCTTGAAAACTAGCTAAATTCCATAGCCGTTATTGCAATAAAGCCTTGAAATCGGGCAATACAGCCCCAAAATGCGTTTTATCTCATGCACATGTGCTGACAACTGATCAGCAGGAGGAAGTGATGGCCACACCCACAGAAACGACTCCCCCGGCACCTGAAGCGGTACCGTCTTCTGTAAGGTTAACAACCCTGTTTGGTGAACGCGAATTTGAATGGGACAAAGCCATTTATTTCCCTGCGGGACTAAAAGGCTTTCCTGACCATAATGTCTTTGCCTTGGCAAACTTCCCCGGAGACGGCGCAAGTAGCTTTCTCCTGATGCAATGCCTGACCGAACCGGAACTGGCCTTTATCGTTGCCCCCTACAATATGGACAGCGATACAATTAACCCGGAACACCTTGAACAGGCCTTCACCATCCACGGCATCAAAAAGAATGACGGCGCTGTGCTTTTGATTGTCACTCTGCACAAGCCCGAAGATAACGGCGATGTGTCCATGTCCGTCAATCTGCGCGCACCAATTATCATTGATACGGAACGTCAGTCCGCCTACCAACACCACCTGCCCGAAGCCGGACATTATGACTTCCATCACGTTGTAAAATAGACACCGTAAATCGGCTTAACGCTTGTTCTGCTATGGCTCAATCTAAGAGCCCAGCATCATTGCGCCTTTTTGCTCGAACTTTGCAATACCCCAGCCGCCACCAACCAGCTGAGAACAAATTTCGGTTGGCCCATTCCCTTCCTTGATCCTGCCATGTTTTCGCGTGAAAGTGGCATGAATGAAATCACATTAACCGGACAAGGGATCGGGAATGTCTGTAACACTGCGAAACCGTTTTGCACTGGCCGCACTTTTGGGTACGGCTGTTTTTTTTGGTCCAGATATCGAGGCCGCACGCGCGCAAGAAGCGTCTGAAAACCGCACCAAGCTCAATACATCAATTCCCGTTTCGGCCAGCAACCGGACAAAATTGCAGCTCAGCGTCTATCCCGGCAATCTGGCTATGATTGCCGAACAGCGCACCGCCGACATCCCCGAAGGGCAAAGCATCCTTCAGATTGATGGTCTTGCGCCCACGGTGATGGATGACTCGTTTCTGATCGGCACCCCCAACAACAGCGACCTCGTCTGGACGTCGCTTCGCAATTCGATGAATGGTGCAGACGCCATCACCGCCCTTCTGCGCAATCAGATCGGCAAAGAAGTCATCATTCGTCGCGATGATGACCTGATTGAAGGCACCTTGCTGTCCCTGTCGGGCATGGCGCTGGTGCAAACCGATGCCGGAATTGAACAGGTGCCGATCCATCAGATCATCATCAGCAAGCTGCCCGATGGCTTTTCCCCCGATCCATCAATCGAAGCTGAAATTGCCACCACATCGGCCCTTGATCATCTTTCGATGGCCTATCTTCTGGGCGGGATTGGCTGGAATACATCCTATGTCGGGCACTATGACAGTGAGGCCAACAACCTGACACTGTCGGCCATTGCACGGGTAACCAATCAATCCGGGGCGGCGTTCGATGATGCGCAATTGCGTCTGGTGGCCGGTGATCCCAACCGGGTCAGCCAGGCACCAATGCCGGTTGCCAAGGCGGCCCGCAATGAAATGATGATGTCGGCCATGGCCGATTCAACTGGTGCCGCACCGGACCGCGAAAGTTTTGAAAACCTGCATGTCTATGGCCCGTTTGACGGACTTTCGATGCAAGATGGTGATACCGTGATCTTGCCGTTGATTGACAAACAATCCCTGCCAGTCACCCGTCGCGCCATTTTCAATGGCTCAAGCAATGCTTATAACATGGGCCAAAATGGCGAACCGGACTTTGTCCGCCCTGATCTTGAAATCAAGATCACCAACAAAGGCGGGGCGGATAATCAAAGCCCGTGGCCAGATGGCGTTGTGCGTATTTTTGCCAACAGCACATCGGGCGACACCCGCTTTGTCGGTGAAGATAACCTGTCGCTGACCCCGGTAGAACGCGAAGCCACCCTTCGTCTTGGTAAGGCCAGTGATGTTTCGGGTACGCGCCATGTGACGTCCTTTACCCGTAAGGCACGCCCAAACATGCCCGACGCAGTCACGGCTGATTTGGAATGGAAAATCAGCAACACCAGTTCGCGTGCAGAAACGATCACAATTTACGAAAACATGCCAAGTGACTGGGTCGTTAATGCCGAAAACCACAAGCATGTCCTTGTGCAGCCCGGCCTGATCCGTTGGGACATCGACGTCCCGGCCAATCAGGAAGTCACCGTCAGCTGGTCGGTCAGCAGCATCAATTAAGCCATCAAGGCGCAACCTGACATACAAGGTTGCGCCTTGATCTTATTGAAGGGCCCCGCTTGCCGTCACAACGGCGCGTCTTGGCCCTGTGGTCGTTTGCTGTTGTAAAACGCCTTTGCCAATGGCAACAGCAACGCTGCATCGGGAACCTGACCGGTGTCATCACACAATTCGGCATAGATACAAATCAGTTTGGTCAGCAAGACAAAAGCTTCCTGATCATTCATCCCGGCAAACCGGCCAAGGATACGGATCGCCTCACCCGCCGCATCGCGTGCCAAATCCAGTTGGCCCGCACCGCGCATGGCCAAAACCAGTGCCGCGAGTGAATAGCCAAGATCCAGTCGTTCCAGATCATCCTTGCGTCCGACACAACCGTTCAACCGATCCCGACGCAGTGCAACTGCCTGAGACGCCGCATCTATCGCCCATTCCCATTGCCCTGCATCTAGCTCAAGGGCCGCGCGGTTGTTCAGGCTAAGCGATAATCCGGCAATCGCCGCATCGCGTGCCTTCGGTAAATGACTGGCAAAAAGCTGATCGGCCTTATCAAACAAGCTCAGGGCATAGTCCCGTTTGCTGTGATGCTGACTGGTCGCCATCTCCAGATACAACCTTGCCAAAGTCAGGGATCCGGGTTCTGTCGCCTCAATGAAGGACAAACGCAACGCATATTCGTCTGATTTGTCCTGCATGTTTTTCCCGCCACCCCGTGTTTGCTGTCTCATTTTCGCGCCCCACCGCCCAATACCGGTGTTACACGCAAAGACGTTCGGGCAAGGTGCCTTGTGAAGGAGGGTCAATCAGCGATAAGCTGTTTGCGGACCATGAACGGCCTGATACATAATCTGTTTTTACATTTGCCCCACAGTCGGAAAACAGCCCCGCATGAACATGTCGAGTGAAACCCTGCGTGCCCTTTACGGCACTTGGCGCATTGCCCGTGGCGATGCCAACGGGCTGACATTTTTTGATTTTTCCCTAAACGGATTTTGGCGATCCTTTTTGGCCGCCATCATCGTATTCCCGGCTTTTGCCTTTTTACGCTGGCATGATTTGCTTGACGCACCGGAAGATTTCCCGGTCGGACGCTATATGACCGTCGAAGTTGTTGCCTATGTCATTAAATGGCTAGCATTTCCGGTCTTGATGTACCAAGTGATGCCAATCCTGGGGCGCACCGAACGATATATCGGCTTTATCACGGTCTATAACTGGTCAAGCGTCCTGCAAATGGCGGTGTATCTTGTCGCACTGTTGCTGGGCGTTTTGTTCCCCATGCTGGGACCGGGCGGATTTGTCATGGTCGCGGTCATCGCGATGCTGGTCTACGGCGTTTATATCGCGCGTTTGACCCTGTCTGTTCCGATCCCGACGGCCAGTGCGATTGTCATGGCCGATTTCCTGTTATCCATGGTGATCACATCCATCGGTATCCGACTGGCACTTGGACAGTTATTCTAAAAACATAAACCGCAAAAAAATCATCCTCATTAGGGAGAAACACACATGAAACCGGTTCTTGCCGTCACCCGCCGACTGCCCGACGCCGTCGCGAAACGGGCTGCGGAACACTATGACATCCGAACGCAGGAAGATGACGATCCGCTGTCGCGCAATGAAATTCTGACCCTGTGTCATGGTGCAGATGCCGCCCTTGTATCGGTTGGTGATCCGATTGATGCGGCGTTTTTTGACGCCTTGCCAGACAGTGTCAAAATCATCGCCACCTTCTCGGTCGGGACCGATCATATTGATCTGTCAGCAGCCCGCAAAAAGGGCGTGATCATTGGCAATACACCGGGCGTTCTAACCGATGCCACCGCCGATATTGCGTGGCTTCTGATTCTCGGTGCCGCACGCCGCGCCAGCGAAGGCGAAGCCGAAGTCCGCAATGACACATGGTCAAGCTGGCGTCCGACCCATTTGATGGGCACACAGGTCACTGGCAAGAAACTGGGCATTATCGGTATGGGCCGCATCGGACAGGCGGTTGCCAAACGTGCGCGTGGCTTTGATATGGATATTCATTATTTCAACCGCCACCAATTGCCCGCCGATCAGGAACAGGGTGCGACCTATCACAGCAGCATGGATGATCTGCTGCCCCACTGTGATTTTCTGTCACTGCATTGCCCATCAACCCCGGAAACCAAGGGCATGGTCAATGCCGACTTCATTGCCAAACTGCCAGACGGTGCAATCATTGTGAATACCGCACGTGGCGATGTGGTCAATGATGGCGATCTGATTGCCGCCCTTAAATCGGGTAAGCTGACGGCGGCGGGCCTCGATGTCTTTGCCGGTGAACCGAATATCGAACCGGCTTATCGCGATCTGACCAATACGTTTCTTTTGCCGCATCTGGGGTCAGCAACGGTTGAAACCCGCAATGCCATGGGCTTCCGCGCCCTTGATAACATTGATGCTTTCGTTGCGGGCAAGGATGTGCCGTTTACGGTGTAACCGGACTTAAAGAACATCACGACACAAAACCAAAGGCGTCAAAATTCGGCGCCTTTTTCATTGGGACACGCATAACCCCACGTAACCGTTACCCGCTGGCCGCAAGCAGGCACAACGGATCAAAGGTCGCTTTCTTCACCCGCGGGCAGGATACAGGCGATTTCGCGGCCATCACGGCTGATTTTCACCCGGCCACCGTGAATTTCAACCACCGCCCTTACCATCGCCATACCAAGGGCACGCCGTGCGGACGGGCTTTCGCCGTCGCGCAGACCTTCGAACAGCATTGGTTGCGGGGCTTCATCGGAAAGCGATATCGAAATTTCAATATCTTCGCCACGCCGGCGCGCCATGACCGAAACTTCACTGCCTTCGGGGGCGGATCGCAGAACGTTGGTTACAAGGATGAACAGTGCCTGTTTCAACCGGCGTTCATCGGCCACCATCCAGCCAATATTGCGCGAACAATAAAGCCTGAGTGACACATTAAGTTCGGCTAACCGCGCACGGGTCAGCGCTTCGAGTGAGCGTAGCAAACGCCTAGGATCAACCGTATCCAGTTCAAGGGCAACCTGCCCCGATCCAAGGGTCGCCAGATCGCGCATATCATCGACGAGGGCCAGCATGCTTTGGGCTTCGGACCGGATGGTTTCAACCGACCGGGCAACATTGCCGTTTAGATGCGGGATCAATCGATCCGACTCGCCATTAATATGATCAAGTGGCTTGGTCAGTTCACGCGATACGGTGGAAATGAAGTCTGATTTCATCTGATCGGCAGTGCGCAGCGCCTCGTTGCGTTCGCGCAGCGCACGTTCGACCCGAATGGTATCGGTAACATCAATATAGGACATCATCACCGCCCCATCGGGCAACGGCACAATGGCAAAATCGACAATGGAATTATCAGACCGCTCAAGCCGCCCATTCATCGGTTCGTGGTTGGTAATGCGGGCCACCATCCGGCTTTTGAATTTGTCCCAGTCATCGCGTTCACGCCAGTATTCACGCGACTTTTCAACCACCTCGGCCAGATGCGGGGCGGCATCAAGAAACGCCGGATCAAGCCCCCAAAGATCGGCAAAACCATGATTGTGCAGCCGCAAACGACCATCCCCACTGATCACGCCAACCGCTTCATGCAGGCTTTCAAGCGTTTCACGCTGAACCGCAATCAGGGTGTTATAGCTGCTTTCCAGCACCAGTTTGTCAGTGACATCTTCATAAACAAACATCAGCCCGCCAAACGGATGGGGTGATGTAAACCGGCGCAACGTCATGCCATTTGGCAAATGCATCAGGTCTTCTTCTGATTTCAGAAGATCGGTAAACCGTTGATTTTCAGTATTGCGGAACTGGTTGAAATCGGTGACTTCGGGCAATTTACGTTCATCGCGCAAGCGCCGCAAAACATCATCATGGGTCGGTTCGGACCACAGCCATTCGTCATCAAGATCCCAAAGCTTGGTAAAGGCGGTGTTAAAGAAAATAAGCCCCTTGTCCCCGCCGTAAACCGCAATTGCCGTTCCGAGGTTTTCGAGAACTTCGGCATGTGCGCGAATATGACGCGAAAGATCGGACTGCAATTCTTCAACCGATGTGCAATCAATCGCAAACCCGATCAGTTCATCCGACGCATCGGGGTTTTGTGACAGCATTTCAGTAATGCGCAGCAATTTGCGATCACCTCGAATAACCACGTGATAGTCACGTGTCAGGTCCTCGCCATTGCGCTGAACCGATGCGGCAAGCGAACGCCCGTGATCGGGAATGATGCCTGCACCAATTTCCGCCTGATTTTCAAGCACGTCCTCGATGCTGGACCGCTCAACCGCATCGGCATAAGCCGCATTGCAATCAATCAGCCGCAATTCATTGTCACGCCGCCAGACAGGGAACGGCAAGCTATCAAGTAACAACCGAAGTCCGGAAACCTCATGTTTAAGAACCTGAAAATCACCAAACTGGTTTTCGCGTTCACGGGTATGGCGGGTTTCATCACGGAACCATAATCCGTGTGCCAACACATCAGCCGACCGGTCCTTGCGCGCCGACATCCCCGTCACATGGTATTTGCGCTCATCAAGGGTGTTCACCCACTGTTCAAACCGTTCATGCCCGGTTTTAAGGCCGCGCACCCGTTCCTTAAGGAGCTTGGCATCCTCATCGCGTAATTGATCAAGCAAATCGGGAAAACGTCCATCCGCGCCAAGGCTAAAGGCCCGCTTTAACCCCGGGCTTGCACCCTCAGCAAATCCTGTATGGCTCCAGTAATAAACCGGATCCGGACCGGCAAATAAAAGCTGGGTGAAAAGTTCTGTTTCACCGGCCAGTTCATGTTCGTGATCTTCGACTTCTTCAAGATGGCGGCGCATGCGCAGTGACAGTCGCCAGCCAACCCAGGCTGCAATCGCCGCACCAATAAACGCCGCCAACCCAACCACCAGCCAGTCGCGGTCGCTTAACCCCGCAAGGCTGCCAAAAATCGTCGCACCAATACCGGCATTGCCATCCGGTTCCGATACAATCGCCGGGGCATTATCAAGTCGAAATTTATCCTGCGCATGAAGTTGCGTCGAAACAACAAGCATGGTCAGCGCACCGCACGCCCACTGCCAGACCGTCGACAGCCGAAATCCGGGATATTTGCGCAAAAATACCTTCACCTGTTCCTTTCGCCGAACTTGATCAGAAGCTTGATCGGATGCCTGCCGTGTCACGTGTTGTTAACCGTTTGTGTTTATGAGCTATTATTATGGTGAAAACGGGGTGCTTTTACCACCGTTTCGCATCATTGCAGCAACAGCCTTGGCTGGAGCCGCATTTCACGGGGTCATCCCATGGAAAAACCGCGATGACATGGCGTATGAATCGGGCTATGTCTGCGGTGTCGTCGTTAACAACAGATACAGCGTACCCGTCCCGAATATGAGTCTAAAACCGCAGCTAGATCTTTTTGCGAAGCACGCGGAGGCAAAGCCTGCCGCGTCACAGAAGGAATCCGCCGCGCTCAAGGCTTCCAAGGATGCCGGACCGGAAATTCGCGACCTGTTTGACACCAATTTCAATGCCGCAGATATCGCCGAATGGGAACTGCTGTTTCGCGATGCACCGCAGTATAATTACCATTTCAAACGATCCCAGATCGCCTCGGCCTTTGACCGTCCGCTACACAAAAAGCTGATTGCATCGCACGCCTTTGAACGGTTGCGCGAAATCTCGTTTTTGGGGGCCATTGATTATCTGTTCCACCCCAATGGACGTCCGGCCAATATCCGTCATTCGCGCTATGATCACACCATTGGCGTGGCCCTGCTGTCGCAGCAATATTGCCGCTTGATGGATTTGTCGGAGGCTGATCGCGACCTTCTCGGTGCGGCCGCCCTGTTACATGATATTGGCCATGGTCCGTTTTCCCATACGCTGGAACCGGAATTTGCCCGGCGGTTCAACCGCAATCACCATCAACTGACCAATCAGATCATCACCGGCGAGGTCCAGCTCGACCTTTCGGTCAATCATCTGCTGGTCAAACATGGCGTTGATCCCGACGAAGTGATTGCGCTTCTGTCGAAAAAATCGACCCACCCGCATGCCAGCCTTTTGTCCGGGCCGGTCAATATCGACACGCTGGAGGGCATCAGCCGGACCAAGACGTACGTCCATCCGAACTATGTCCATTGTCATCCGCGCTTACTGCTTGAAGCCGCCGTCAAACTTGATGACGAATCGCTCAAACGGCTTGATAAGTTCTGGCAGCTTAAAGAAGACATCTATCGCAATTTCATTTTTGGCCCGATGTGCTTTGCCACCGACCATTTATGCCGCGAATTTGTCGTCAATAATGCCCCGGACTTTGCCGCCGATGACTTCCTGTTGACCGAAAAGGCGTTCTTGCAACGCCACCCGACCTTTAAAAAATTCCTGTTCAGTCTGAAAAACCGGATTGAGCTCGACGGGGTTGTTGATGCGGTTGATCAGAACAAATTCAGTGCCGCCGCCGCTATTCTTGAAGACAACAAAACCAAGGTGCCCAAGCGCGAATTCCACATCAACGCAGATGTCGATGTGAAATGCTTCGCCGACCTGTCAAAACGCTATTACGAAGAAAAAAATTCGTTCCTGCGCCGTGTCGGCAGCCTGACCGACCCGGCTCAACAGGCTGCTGCGGCCAGCCTGTTTGATTAGGATCATCCAGGCCAATGACCTCACCTAATCGCGCTGTAAAGATGCAAGAAATGTGTGGTGGGCTGTTTCCAAATGCCGTTCAAGTGCTGCGGTCGCAGCACCTTGATCCTGTCTGAGGATCGCATCGATAATCTCAAGATGCTCTTCCACCGCAAATCCATTGCGCCCGACCTGGTTCTTCTTCGACCAGCGATAGTGAAAATGGAAAATCACCGATATTGAATCCTGAAAGCCATCCATAAACCGGTTTCCAGCGGCAGCATTCAAGGTCCGGTGAAAACGGGTATCAAGCTCTGAAAACTCGGTAAAACGCGTATCGATTTCACTGCGTAATTGAACGTGTTCCTGACGCAGCCGCAACAGTTTCCCCCAAAATGGTGCATCTTCGGGAATGTCAAAAATTGCACGGATCGCGCGACATTCAAACATCCTGCGGACTTCATGAAGCTCCAGCGCATATTGCTCGGTGAAGCCTTCAAGGATCCAGCTGCGTTGTGGCTCCTTGCGGATAAAACCAACCCGGCTCAGCCCAATCAGAAATTCACGGATGGCAGTATTTGAAACGCCGAACCGCCGTGCCAGAGCCGCCTCGCTCAGACGGCTCCCCGGGGCTGGTTGCGCGTCTTTCAGCCACATCATGAAATCGGTCTCAAGCCGCTCTTCAAGGCTTCTGATTTCTGAAATCGAAAAGTAATCGGACTTCTGAGGTTGGCGCAATAATACAATCGGAAAACTGTTTGATGAAATCAGGTTAATCTCGATTGCGCGTTCCAAAACGCGGCGCGCCAAAGTCCGGCTCACAACCAGCAATCGCGCCAAACCCGATATCGTATCAGGAGAATTCCCGATCGATACACTGTCGAGCCATGTGTTGAAGCTGGTCTTGAATTTTCGGTCTGAACGGGCCACGGCGACAACTGTCTTTTAAAGTGTTTTTTAAGCATTAAAGACAGTTGAGATGGATGGCAACTGTTCCCTAAGATGAAACCGAAAATAGAACAAAAAAAGAGTTCAAAATCATGGAGGTTACAATGTTCACCCGGAAACTCATCCGTGGCACCGTCATGGGCCTGACGGCCCTTGTTGCCCTTGCCGGAATGCCCAAAAATTCCAGCGCGCAAGAAGTCCTGAAATTCGGCCACGTCTATGAGGTCGATACCCCGTATCACCGTGCGGCTTTAAAAGCATCCGAGCTGTTCGCCGAACGTACCGATGGCCGCTATAAGATCGAAGTCTTCCCGGCATCCCAGCTCGGCAAGGAAGCCGCCATCAACGAGGCGCTGACCCTCGGTTCAATCGACATCATCTATACCGGTGTCGCCTATCTCGGGCAGACATACCCACCGATTTCGATCTCCGATTATCCCTTTACGCTGCGCGGTTACGAACACTGGTTGAACTACACCAACTCGGACCTGTTTGCCGAACTGTCGAAAGAATATACCAGTGTCACCGGCAATGAGATCGCCGGGCTGGTTTATTACGGCGCACGTCATGTGACCTCGAACAAGCCGATCCTGACACCGGCCGATATGAAGGGTCTTAAAATCCGCACCCCAAATGCCCCGGCCTATCAGATGTTCCCCAAGGAAACCGGTGCTAACCCAACGCCAATGGCCTTTTCCGAAGTGTATCTTGCTCTGCAACAGGGTGTTGTTGATGCACAGGAAAACCCGCTTCCGACCATTAAGTTCAAGAAATTCTATGAAGTGCAGTCGAACATCAATCTGACCGGCCACATCATCAACTCGTTGATCATGCTGGTGTCGCCTTCCACCATGGACAAACTGGGGGATGAAGACGGCAAAGTTCTGCTTGAAACCCTTCAGGAAGCCGGTATCGGCGCATCCAATGAAATCGTGAAAAACGAAAATGAGTTGGCCGACTGGTTCCGTGAACAGGGTGTTACGGTTAATGAAGTCGACCGTGGTCCTTTCATTGATGTCATCGCCCCGCGCCTGAAAAGCGACGACATGCCGTGGGATCCAGAAATCTTTGAGCGCCTAGAAGCCATCAAAGGATAACCAGCCTAACTTTGCACAGCTTCCAGCCGGGGGAATTTTGTTTCCCCCGGTTGCGCCATGTTCGATTTCCGACGGAGACACATATGTCCGACATTAACGGGGATCTTTTTACCGAACAGGAACAGCAAGAGGCCGACACACATGCCAGCCTCAAACTCACATGGGCCGATATTCCCGCGCTCCTGATTTTCTGTGCTCTGTTCGTGACCGTATTCCTGCAATTCTTTACCCGCTACGTGCTCAATGACTCCCTTGCATGGACCGAAGAAATCGCGCGCTATCTGCTTATTCTGGTGGCCTTTGTCGGGGCGGTGAAATGTCAGCTCGTCGACAGCCACATCCGGCTTGAAATCATCGACAAACTGGCCGGTCGGGCCCTGCCACGGCTTAAAATCATCGCCCTTACCCTTTCGGCCGGGTTCTTTGGGTTTGCTATCTATTCGCTAAACGAACTGATGACCAAAACCTCCTATCAGAAAATGGTCTCCCTCCCATTTCCCAAATATTACTTCTACGGGTTGATCATGGTCGCCCTTGGTGTGCTTGTCGCCGTCCACGTGCGGCAGATTTATGTGCTGCTGCGGAGTAAACCCTGATGAGCTTCCTTATCCTTTTGATATCGCTGGCTGTTTTTATTGCTGTTCGTGTCCCGATTGCCGTTGCGCTTGGCCTTTCATCGCTCATTTATATCCTGATCGAAGGCATGCCGTCGGTTGTGCTGCTTCATAACATGATCAATGGCATGAACAGTTTCCCGCTGCTGGCCATTCCATTCTTTATTCTGGCCGGTGGGTTGATGAATTCTGCGGGGATCACAAGCCGTATTTTCGCCTTTGCCCGTGCGCTTGTCGGCTGGTCCCATGGTGGACTGGGGCATGTTAATATCGGCGCCAGTATTGTGTTTGCCGGCATGTCGGGTGCGGCGGTCGCCGATGCGGGGGGGCTCGGCGCCATTGAAATCAAAGCCATGCGCGATGCAGGATATGATGACGACTTTTCGGTTGGCATTACGGCTGCCTCCTCGACCATCGGCCCGATCATTCCCCCATCCCTGCCACTTGTGATTTTCGGGGTGATGGCATCGGTTTCCATCGGTGAGCTGTTTGTGGCCGGGATCATTCCCGGACTTTTGATGGCCGCATCCTTGATGGTGATGGTCTGGTGGATAGCGCGCAAACGCAACTACCCACGCGATGTCGCCTTTAGCCCAAAGCTGGTTGGATCGACGTTCCAGACCGCTTTCCTGCCATTATTAACCCCGGTTATCATTGTAGGCGGTATTGCATCGGGGATCTTTACCCCGACCGAGGCTGCTGTGTGTGCGGCAAGCTATGCCATTGTTCTCGGCATGCTGGTCTATCGCACGCTCAGCTGGAAAAAACTGGTGCGCGTATCTGTCGAAACCATCGAAACCACGGCATCGATCATGTTGATCGTCGGCACGGCCAGTGTCTTTGCATGGATTCTTGCCGCCAATCAGGCCGCTGTCGTGTTTTCCGAAACGCTTCTTGCCCTGACCCAGGACAAAACCCTGATCCTTTTGATCATCACGCTGATTGTTCTGGTGGTCGGTCTGTTTATGGAAACGATTGCCGCGATTTCAATTCTGGTCCCGGTGCTTCTGCCAATTTCGATGCAGCTTGGCATCGATCCGGTCCACCTTGGGATCATCGTGATCCTGAACTTGATGATCGGGCTTTTAACACCGCCCATCGGCATGGTGCTTTATGTGCTTTCCAAGGTGTCATCCGTACCGTTTGAGCAATGCGCAAAGGCAACCATGCCGTTTCTCGTGCCGCTGATCGCGGTGCTGCTGCTTCTGACCTTTGTGCCGTCCATAACCCTGTTCCTGCCCGATCTTCTGTATCGGCAGTAATCCACCCATCAAGACAGAGGCCAAAGCACATGACCACTTCATCCCCAGACAGCATTCTGTTGCACCCCGGCGACAATGTTGAAATTGCGCTCGGTAATCTGGCCAAGGGTGCCCGGCTTTCCCAAAGTGGGGTTCTCTTGAATGCACCGGTCACACGCGGGCACAAAATCGCCACCCGCCCGATTGCGGCTGGCGACCCGGTGCTGCGCTATGGTCAGATTATCGGGGCGGCCACCACCGATATTGCGCCGGGCGATCATGTTCATACCCACAATATCGGCATGAGCGACCATCGCCAGGACTATGACTTTGCCAAGGATATCGCAGCACTGCCGGCGGCCACCGAGCAGAAATTCTTTATGGGCTATCCGCGCAGTGACGGACGGTTTGGCACCCGCAACTATATCGGTGTGCTGACCTCGGTAAATTGTTCGGGCAGTGTCGCGCGCTTCATGGCCGAGCAGGCGGAAAAAACCAGCTGGTTTGCCGAACTTGAAAATGTCGATGGCATTGTGCCCATCGTCCATGGCAGCGGCTGTGGCATGGGCCGCCACGACGAAGGCTATGACACCCTGTTTCGCACCTTATCAGGTTACGCCAAACATCCGAACTTTGGCGGCATCTTGCTTGTCGGGCTGGGGTGCGAAGCCATGCAGGTCGAAGATTTGGTCGGGGCGGAAAAACTGCGTCATGATGGCAACTTCCATTACATGACCATTCAAAACAGTGGCGGCACGCGCCAAACCGTCGAACGTGGTGTGGATATCCTGCGCGACCTCGCCCTTCGTGCCAATACGGTTAAACGCGTGCGTGTCCCGGCATCGGAACTGGTCGTTGGGTTACAATGTGGCGGGTCGGACGGATATTCCGGCATCACTGCCAACCCCGCCCTTGGATATGCTTCGGACCTTCTGGTCCGGCAGGGTGGCACCACCATTTTATCGGAAACACCGGAAATCTATGGCGCAGAACATCTTCTGACCCGACGCGCCATAAGCGTCGAAGTCGGACAGAAACTGGTTGATCGGATCAACTGGTGGGAAAACTATACGTCTGTGCGCGGCGGTGAAATGAACAACAACCCATCGCCCGGCAACAAACGTGGCGGTCTGACAACCATTCTGGAAAAATCACTGGGGGCCGTTGCCAAAGGTGGCACCGCACCGCTGACTGACGTTTATCAGTTCGGCCAGATCATCGACAAGAAGGGCTTTGTCTTTATGGACAGTCCCGGCTATGACCCCTGTTCGGTGACCGGCCAAATCGCCAGTGGCGCGACCCTGATCGCCTTTACCACCGGTCGCGGATCGGTATCGGGATATATTCCAAGCCCGTGCATCAAGCTTTCGACCAACACGGCGATGTATGAAAACATGCACGAAGACATGGACATCAATTGCGGTGACATTGCCGACGGAAATGTCACCATCGAAGACAAAGGCCATGAAATATTCGAAATGTTCCTGCGCGTCGCATCAGGAACCGAAAGCAAAAGCGAAGCCCTTGGCTTTGGCAATGCCGAATTCGTCCCGTGGCAAATCGGCGCTGTGATGTAGGACGATATTGCTTGCCTGTTTGACTGATATCCATGCCCCGGCGTAGCATCGCGGGCATAAACCCACATCGGTTAAAAAGGACACTGCGGACATGGCCCGGAACCACAATCGGACTTTCGTGATCATCGGGCTTGGCACCGTGGGCAGTACGGTTGCCTCTGATCTGGTGCGGTATGGCAATCACGTCATGGGCATTGATATCAACGAAAAATCGGTGGCCGCCCTGTCTGATACCCTGTCAGAAGCCGTCATTGCCGATGGCCGGGATGAAGAAGCCCTTCGCGAGGCCGGGGTCGATAAATTTGATGTGGCCTTGATTGCGATTGGCGAAGACCTGGAAGCCAACATTCTCTGTACGATGAATGTCAAAATGCTTGGCGTGAAAACCGTCTGGGTCAAGGCGATCAACAAGACCCATCACCGTATCCTGACAAAACTGGAACCTGATCGCGTTATCCTGCCCGAACAGGAAATCGGTCAGCACATCGCCCAGAAACTTCACAATCCCGCGGTTCGCGATTACCTGAGCCTTGGCAACGGCATGCATGTCATCAATTTTCAAACGCCCGACTCACTGCATGGAAAAACGGTCAATTCCCTTGATCTGGAAAAAACCTATGAGCTGCGCTGTCTTGGCCTGTCACGCGGATCGGATTTCGTAAGCTGTGACTCAGGTGCCGTCACCATCGCAGAAGGCGACAGGCTTCTGATACTCGGACGCCGTGAAAACCTGCGCAAATTCAGCGACGGCGTCTAAGAAACATGCAAATCTTTTTTCCGAACCGCCCCGGAACGCCGATCCGCATTCCACCGCCGCTTTTGCTGTCGGTTCTTTATCTTGCCCTTATCCTGATCGGGGCAGTTGTTCTGTCGTTACCGATTTCGGTCACCACACCAACGACCTTTTCTGACGCCTTGTTTACTGCCACATCTGCGGTCACGGTCACCGGGCTCTCGGTGGTTGATACCGGCACAAACTTCACCCTGTTTGGTCAGGTTGCCATCCTGATCATGGTACAGCTTGGCGGATTGGGGTTGATGACCTTTGCCGCCCTTGTCCTATCGGTTCTCGGCCTGCCGATCGGGCTTAGCCATCACACGTACTTACGCGAAGATCTTAGTCAAACGTCCCTTGATCGTCTGGTCGGGCTGGTCAAAACCATCCTGCGGGTCGTTTTGATCTGCGAACTGATCGGGGCGGCTTTGTTGCTTCTGGTTTTTGTGCCTGAGTTTGGCCTTATCAAGGGCCTGTGGTTTTCAGTTTTCCATTCTGTTTCGGCTTTTAACAATGCCGGTTTTTCGCTGATGCCCGACAGCCTGACCCACTGGGCCACCAACCCGGTCGTCAATCTGGTTATTCCCGGTCTTTTGGTAATTGGCGGCATCGGGTTCAGTGTCATTTCCGATATGTCACAACACCGCACGTGGCAGCGCCTATCAATGCACAGTAAAATAATGCTGTCGGGCACCGCCATTCTGATCATCTGGTCGGTGGCGGTGTTTGCCATTCTGGAATGGAACAATCCCGGCACGCTTGGCGCCTATCCCAATATTTTCGACAAACTGCAAATCAGCTGGTTTCAAGGGCTGACCACGCGCACCGCCGGGTTCAATACCGTCGATATCGGCGCCATTCACGACACCACCGCATTGATGTTCGTGCTTTTGATGGTGATCGGGGCAGGCAGCACATCGACCGCGGGCGGGATCAAGGTCACCACCTTTATCGTTCTTATTCTGGCGACCATTGCCTTTTTCAAACGCCACAATCAGCTGCATGCCTTTGGGCGCAGCATTGGCCTTGAAGAAGTCATGAAGGTACTCGCCCTGACCATGATTTCCATCTTCGTCATCATGCTGGGCATTTTCCTGATCACCATTTCACATGATGGCGATTTTCTTGATCTGGTGTTTGAAGTCACATCCGCATTCGGGACTGTCGGCCTATCGCGCGGCACGACCGGCGAGCTTGACACCGCCGGGCGCATTATCATCGGGGTGATCATGTTTATAGGCCGTGTCGGCCCGCTGACCCTTGGCTTTTTTCTCGCCCGGCGCATTCCGCCACGGATTTCCTATCCCGCCAGTCAGGTCTATCTCGGCTAAAGATCAGTCAACGACAAACAAAGTCGCACCGGTTTGCGTTGATGACCGGTGGGCTTCGGCGTTATCGGCCACCTGATAACTCATCCCCGGTTTCAGGGTATAGGTCCGGCCATCTTCAAGCTCGGTGACCAACTCGCCTTCGAGACACAACAAAATATGCCCTTTGCTGCACCAGTGATCAGCAAGATAGCCCGGCGAATATGTCACCATCCGGACCCGGATCGGACCAAATTTCTGGGTGCGCCATGTCGCCAGACCCGTGTCACCGCGATGTTCAGTCGGCTCAATACGCGACCAGTCAGTGGTCCCAAAGCGCAGATTGGCAATATCCATGGGGGTATCTTTCAAAAGGAAGGTAAGGCGGAACGCCACGCCAAACTATGCCTCCAACCCCCGCCCGGTCAATCACCTCAAACAGGCATCCGCCATATCAGTTAAACGCGGTATTAATCTTTACCCTATAGGCAGATAGTGGGTGATCAACGAGTCGCACCAAAGGACTGACCGCATCTTGTTACCGGCAACCATCGCAACCAACCAAAATTACTCTGCACATCGTTTGGCGGAAATGCGCGACGCATTGGCCGAACGCCTGCATGGCGATACCTTTTGCGTGGTTGTGACCGGGTCCTATGGACGGCACGAAGCATCGGATCAATCCGACCTTGATTACTTCATCATCGGGCGCGAAGCCGAACGAAGCCAAGCCCCGCACCGTGAGGTCGCCGATATTCTGGGCAAGATGGTCACCAAGAAACCGGCGGTAAACGGCCCGTTTTCATCTTATATCACCGCCGAAGAACTGGTGAACCGGATTGGACTTGATGGTGATACCAATTCCATCACCACCAGGCGCTTACTGTTTTTGCTGGAATGCGAATGGCTCTATAACGAGGCGGGTAAACGTAAATTCTTTGACGACCTGATTGCCAATTACGTCACGACCACGGTGACACGCGAGTCAATCGCGCGCTTTTTGGTCAATGACGTCATCCGCTATTACCGCACCATCAGCGTTGATTTTGAAATTAAAACCCGCGAGGGCGACGCCAGCAAGGCATGGGCACCGCGCCGTTTAAAACTCGTCTTTTCACGGAAAATGCTTTATTTTGGCGGCATTATTGCAGCCGCTGAGACCGCAGACCGTGATTACACCGGAAAACGCGAAAAACTGTCCGAACTTTTGCAACTCCCGCCGATCACCCGTCTACAAACCGTGTTTGGCGAAAAAAGCCTTCCGGCACTCGACCTTTATGATCGGTTCCTGCGCGAACTGTCTGATCCGGACGTGCGTGCGCGGCTTGAAAAAGTCGGGCCCAATGATCGCAATGATGCCGAATTGCGGTCCTTGCTTGATGCAGGCAAAAACTTCTCACACGAACTGATCACGCTTTTAAAGGGGCGCTATGGCCCGGATCACCCGATCCACGAAGCGTTGCTGATGTAGTCGAACGCGGCCCGGATTGGGCTTTAACGTTTCTCGGTCACATGCTTGTGGTAATTCGCCCGATCAAGGTCATGGACCTCGACACTAAATTGCACCGCATAATCCCCGACCAGCCATTCCAGACGGTCACACAGGGCCGCAAGGGCGGCTTCGCCGGTGGCAAATTTCACGGCCTCACTCCGCCCCGACAGCAACCGAATATCAAGATGCACCATGGCACTTTTGTCATCGCCATCGGCAATCACAACATTTTCAAGCGGTGATATGCGGGTTTTGAATGATGCCAGTTCGGCGTCAGTTTCTCGTGCAATGACATAATGAAGATCAACCGCGAGCTTGCGCAGCTCATCGGCAATCGGAAGTTTGGCAGAATATTCGATTTCAAGCTGGGGCATGATTTCTATCTCTTTGGTAGCGGCTTGCTCCTTCTAGCAAGGAACCTTGCCTGCTGAACACAAAAAAGCCGGCCCGACGAAACGGACCGGCTTTGATGCAAATTGGCAAAGACCAATTAGTAACGATAATGATCCGGCTTGAACGGACCCGCCTGCGGCACGCTGATATACTCAGCCTGTTCCTGCGACAGCTTGGTCAGTTTCACGCCAAGACGGTCAAGGTGCAGGGCTGCAACTTTCTCATCAAGGTGTTTAGGCAGGACATAAACTTCGTTTTTGTAGTTGGCGAAGTTTTTCCAAAGTTCGATCTGGGCCAGCACCTGATTGGTGAAGGATGCCGACATTACAAAGCTCGGGTGACCGGTCGCACAACCAAGGTTCACCAGACGACCTTCGGCCAGAACGATCAAACGTTTGCCATCCGGGAATTCGACTTCGTCGACCTGCGGCTTAACATTGTCCCATTTGTAGTTCTTAAGCGAACCAATCTGGATTTCGGAATCGAAGTGACCGATGTTGCACACAATTGCGCGGTCTTTCATCGCACGCATGTGGTCAAGCGTGATGATGTCGATGTTGCCGGTGGTGGTGACGAAAATGTCGCCAACCGGTGCTGCATCTTCCATCGTGGTGACTTCGTAACCTTCCATCGCGGCCTGCAATGCGCAGATCGGATCGATTTCGGTCACAAGAACGCGGGCACCCTGACTGCGAAGCGACGCAGCCGAACCTTTGCCAACATCACCAAAACCGGCAACAACGCCGATTTTACCGGCAACCATGACGTCGGTTGCGCGTTTGATGCCATCAACCAGTGATTCACGGCAACCATAGAGGTTGTCGAATTTCGATTTGGTGACCGAGTCATTGACGTTGATCGCCGGGACCATAAGGGTGCCTTTTTTCGCCATTTCATAAAGGCGATGCACACCAGTGGTGGTTTCTTCCGACAGACCTTTGATGTCTTCGAGAAGTTCCGGGTATTTTTCGTGGATCAGCTGCGTAACGTCGCCGCCATCATCAAGGATCAGGTTCGGTTTCCAGCCGTTCGGGCCGGTAATGGTCTGCTCGATGCACCACCAGAATTCTTCCTCGGTCTCGCCTTTCCAGGCAAATACCGGGATTTCAGCCGCCGCCATTGCTGCTGCTGCCTGATCCTGGGTTGAGAAGATGTTGCATGAAGACCAGCGAACTTCCGCGCCAAGTGCCGTCAGCGTCTCGATCAAAACTGCGGTCTGAATGGTCATATGCAGGCAACCGATGATACGGGCACCCGCAAGCGGCTGGGCAGCACCATATTCTTCGCGCAGCGCCATCAGGCCCGGCATTTCGGTTTCAGCAATCGCGATTTCCTTGCGGCCCCATCCGGCCAGCGAGATGTCTGCGACCTTGCAATCAGTAAAGTTCGACATGTCGTCTCCAATCAAACACAAATTGCGCATCCGCAATGACATCTGTCTTGCAGCTACGCCGATAAATTCTTTGGCAGTCGTTTCTTCAACTGCGATGGAAGACATATAAAGATTTCTTTATATCTTTTTCAAGTCTTTTCTTGCATCAAATTTCAACGCGCAAAATTACATCCTGCTTTCGACCGACAAAAGTCGAGCAAGATCAAAAGATCATCATAAATTGTATGAGGATAAAACCCGTCGTGAGTTTCGATCAGGCCAGATCGTTGAAATCATCAAGCATCATGGCGATGCGGGCCTGATCCCATTGTTCCATCACGCGATCCGCCTGATGTTTGGAATTGCGCGTATCAAGACGCCGCAGACGTTGCTTAACCAACAACAAATTCACCGGCGACATCGAAAGATTGCGCAACCCAAACCCGATGAACAGTGGAATATAGCGCGGATCACCGGCCATTTCACCGCAGACACTGACCGGAATACCGCGTTCGTTTGACAGTTTGATCACATCGCGGATCAGACGCAGCACCGACGGATGCAAGGGGTCAAAAAGACCCGCCACCTGATCATCGGTACGGTCAATCGCCAGCGTATACTGGGTTAAATCATTGGTCCCAATGGCAAAGAAATCACATTCGCGCGCCAGCGTATCAACCGCAATGGCCGCGGCCGGGATTTCAATCATCGCCCCAAGTGGCGGCAGCTCATCGGGGATTGCATGGCCCTGTTTGCGCAGCCGTTTGGCCACTCCCTCATAGATATGACGTGCGCGCGTCATTTCATGAACACTGACCACCATCGGGATCAGGACGCGCACCTTACCATGAAGGGACGCACGCAAAATTGCACCAAACTGGGCCTCAAGAAGTTCCGGTTTGCGCAGCGACAACCTAACACCGCGCAGGCCAAGGGCCGGGTTCGGCCCGGTTCCCATATCCGCCTGAAGCGCAACCGCAAGCTTTTCACCCCCGATATCAAGAGTCCGGATCGTGACGGGCTTGCCATCCATCCGTTTTACGATATCGGCAAGTTCTGCGTATTGTTCGTCCTCATCGGGCAGGTAATCCTTGTTCATAAACATGAACTCGCTGCGCAAAAGGCCAATTCCGGTTGCGCCGTTTTCAAGGGCGGCGGAAAGTTCGATTGGCAATTCGATGTTGGCGTGCAGATCAATATCAACCCCGTCGCGGGTCGCAGACGGCACATCGCGCAAGGATGCAAGCTTGTTGCGCGCCGCCAGCCAATCTTCGCGGCGCTGGGTATAATGGGCAATATCGGCATCAGTGGGCGCAAGAATGACTTCACCGCGCCCCCCATCGACAATGATCTGGTCGCCCCCTGAAACCCCGCGAATGATATCGGCCGCCCCAAGGACGGCGGGAATACCAAGTGAGCGCGCCATAATCGCGGTATGTCCCTCTGCCCCGCCAAGGGCAGTGACAAAGGCGGTCAACTGGCCGGGTTCAAACCGGGCCATGTCCGCCGGGCTGACATCCTCGGCAATCAGGATCGCACCTGTTGGCGCCATGTCGGCCGCCCGATCAGTTTCCCCGATTAAACAACGCATCAGGCGCAAACCAACTTCGCGGATGTCCGATGCACGTGCGGCGATATAACGATCATCAATGCCCGAAAACTGATTGGCAATGACGTCAATGACTTCACTGACCGCATGCACGGCATTAAGCTTGCGCGACACAATCAGTTCTTCCGCCCCGCGCACCAGACGCGATTCGGTCAGCATATGAACATAGGCATCCAGCAGGAAACCAAGTTCCTCGGACGCCGCACTTCCAGCATTGGCAGATTGTGATTTCAGACGCTTGAGCTGATCAATGCTTTGTGCAACGCCATCATGAAGACGTTTGCTTTCGGCCTGAACGGCATCATCGGCAATCGGTTTACGGCTGACCTGAATATATTGGCGGTCCAGAACAAACGCCCGACCAATCACAATCCCGCCAGATGCCCCCAGCCCGGTTATAATCCGGCGGCCGGCCATTGCGTTTTCATCGGATATGGATTGGTCTTTTGGGGGAACTGTCAAACCAGATCTTCTGCCAACTCGTTCTTGTTATTTCCTGAAAGCCGTCAGTTCTTTATACCGCAAAGAAGCGGTTATTCTTCATCAAACTTGTCATCGACAAGCTCGTTTAAGGCTTCAATCGCCTTTTTGGCGTCAGGTCCGACAGCCTCGACCTCAATCTCTGTGCCAATGGATGCGGCCAGCATCATAAGCCCCATGATCGAAACACCTGAAACCTCGGTACCACGGTTGCGCACCATGATCGCCGATTCAAACTCACCCGCCAGTTTAACAAATTTCGCCGCAGCACGGGCATGCAATCCGCGCTGGTTACTGATTGTTAAAATGCGTTTTTCCTTCTGCGCCATCTATGTCCCCGCGGTATGTCCCCACTGGCCGGACACGCATTTTCCACGTCCGGCCTGATTTTATTGTTTTAAGTCTTATTCTTCGCCGCTGAGCAAACGCGATGCGACATTGATGTATTTTCGGCCCGCATCCTGGGCGGCATTGACCGTTTCGGCCAGGGTGCCTTCAACGCGAACAGATGCCAGCTTAATCAACAAAGGTAAATTTACCCCTGCGATCACTTCGACATGGGCCTGTTCCATAATCGAAATCGCCAGATTGGACGGGGTTCCGCCAAACATGTCGGTCAACAAAACAACGCCTTTACCACTGTCGACTTTTTCGACACTGGCCAGAATATCCGCACGACGTTGTTCCATGTCGTCATCCGGTCCAATACAGACCGCTTCGACATTTTCCTGCTCGCCCACAACGTGCTGCAAGGCAGATACGAACTCTTTCGCGAGATCGCCATGGGTGACAAGCACCATCCCGATCATGCAGTTTTCTCCATCTTCTTCACTCCCCCGAATTCGGTTCATCCGGCTTGTCACGATGACTGAGATGAACGTCATATCCCAGATCGGCAATCCAGTCATTTAGTATCCGCGCAGTATAAACCGAACGGTGTTGGCCGCCCGTACACCCGATTGCGATGGTCAGATAACTCTTACCTTCGCGGGCATAGCGCGGCAAAATCGGCTCAAGCAGGGCCCGCAGCCCATCGACAAATCCGGCGAAATCCGGATCTTCTTCGATGTAATTTCCAACAGCTTTATTCAGCCCCGTCAAAAGACGAAGCTCGGGATCATAGTGCGGGTTGCGCAGAAAGCGAACGTCAAAAACCAGATCGGCCTCCGCAGGCACCCCCTGGCGAAACGAAAAGCTTTTGACAAAAACCGCCATGCCTTCAGTTTCACCGATGTGAAACTGGTCTTGCAGGATCTTGCGCAGTTCGGCTGATTTCAGGCGCGATGTTTCGATGGTCATGTCCGCCGTTGCGGCAATCGGCGCCATCAGGCGTTTTTCATGCTCGATCGCATCAACAAGCGGTCGGTCATGCGCCAACGGATGGGGCCGACGCGTTTCGGTGAACCGGCGCTGCAAAACCGACGTTTCGGCATCCAAGAAAACCACAAGCGGATCAACGCCTTGTTGGTCGCGAAGCTCGGCAATGATTTTGACAAACTGATCAACACCAAAATCACGGGTTCGGATATCAAGCCCAATCGCTGTGGGTTGTTCCGGGTGCTTGGCCCCGGAAATCAGTGCAGGCAACAATCGAAGCGGCAGGTTATCCACCGCATCAAACCCGAAATCTTCCAAAATCTTAAGCGAGGTCGTCCGCCCTGCACCAGAAACCCCAGTCACCAGAACCAGCCGGTTTTTGGCATCAGTATAATCAGCAGCAAAACCGTCTGGCATATCGGATCGATCTTGCGGATTTTCTGGTGATTTTTCTGAACGTTCTTGCAAAGCGGTTTCCTGTTGAACTTAGGGTTCGAGCTGCATCTGACCCGTTGCGAGCGCCAAAGCTACCCCAATCTTGGCCTCAACCGCCAGATCAGATATACAAAATTTCCACTTTGAAATTTCAATACCACACACAAGCTCGGTTTCCGGGACCGGCATGCGTTCGACATCGCCCTGATCATCAACAATATCGACGATCAGGCGAACATCGCCTTCACGTTTGGTGGGCAATCCACGCACCACACCAATCCCACGCACTTCGCACAGTCCGGCGATCTGGGAGGGGGAACTTGCAATCAACCGCCCGTCGCGCGCAACAAGGTCGGTTCTGTCATCGGAGATAAGCACAGCCCCCTTTGACATCAGGCGCAGCGACAAGCTGGATTTTCCGGCACCTGATGCCCCGCGCAACAAAACAGCATGCGCGCCGATCAGGATACAATTTGCGTGAATTTGGGACATAATGGAAAACGATGCTTGGCTCATACGGCCTTGTCAAACCCCAAACGCCGGGCCCTATCCACACGCATAGATAAATGACCGATTACTCAGGGTTTTCTGCCCCGTCACAGATCAATCAAGCGGCAACCGAATGGTAAAGACCGCCCCTTTGACCTCATCATTAAGCACCCGATTCTGTGCACTCAGTTCGCCATTATGGGCCGACATAATCCGCTTGGAGATTGATAACCCCAATCCAGAATGCTGACCGAATTTCTCGGTCGATGGGCGCTCGGTATAGAACCGGTTAAAGATCGCTTCTTCCTTGCCCGACGGAATGCCCGGGCCGTCATCTTCGATCGTGATGATCGCCTGATTCTTATCCCGCCATGCCCGCACGCGCACTTCCCCACCTTCGGGGGTAAAGGTAATCGCGTTTGAAATCAGGTTTCTAAACACCTGCGTCAATCGGCTTTCAAGGGCGGGAACGACAAGATTTTCCGGCACCGCAACCTTGATGCGCGGCCCATCGGGGTTGGCATTATAAAGTTCGCCCATTGTTTGCAGAAGCGGACGCAAATCAACTTCTTCGGATTCGGTCCGCGACAGTTCGGCATCCATCCGCGAATAATCGGAAATATCGCTGATCAGTCGATCAAGACGCTGCACGTCTTCGGCAATGATTTCCATCAGTCGGCGTTGTCGTTCCGGGTCTTTCAAACGTGTTGCAGTTTCCACTGCACTGCGAAGCGACGTCAGCGGGTTTTTAATCTCATGCGCGACATCGGCAGCAAACCGTTCAATCGCATCCATACGATCCCACAGCGTTTCGGTCATATCGCGCAATGTCGTCGACAAATCACCGATTTCATCGTTGCGATCCGACAAATCAGGAATGGCAAATTGGCGATTTTTGCTGCGCCGGACCCGCTCGGCCGCGCGCGCCAACCGGTTCAGTGGCCGTGTAATCACACCGGCCAGATAGATCGACAAAAGAACCGTGATCCCAAAGGCAAAGACAAAGATTTTAAGGATATCCAGCCGCACGGCATGCAGGGCGGTTTCAATTGTATCGCCACTTTTGGTCATCATCACCGATGCCAAAACCTGTTTGAACCGGGCCACAGGCACCGACACCGACAACACCCGCCGTCCTTGCCCATCCACCCGGACAACCCCGCGTGAATACCCCGCAAGGGCTGCGCGCACTTCGGGATAATCGGCTGCACTGGCAACCGGCGGATCTACATAAAGCGGCAAGGGCTGATCGCCTTCAAACAAGGCGAGCAACCCATCGGTCAGATTGCGCATGACTTCGGCGAAAAAATCGTCATCGCCCGGTGCGGGAAGTTCTTCGGCCTGAATGGTGCCTGCCCCAAATGACTTGATATTGCGGCTATCGGCAATCAGGTTGCCATTGACCGCAAACAAACGTGTGCGCGCACCGGTAATGCCGACAAGACGCCGCACCATTTCACGCGCAACTTCAAGCTTCACCTGATTGGTGGCATCATCTCCGGAACTGACGGCAGATGTGGAAAGGGCTGCGGCATACATTTCCGCCTGAACCGCCATCGCCTCAAGCTCGGAATGGATCAATTCCTGCTTGTAGCGGCCAAGATACAATATCCCTGCAACGAGCACGAACAACGCCAGCGCATTTACCGCCAGAATACGCCACGTCAGCGGGGAAAAAAGTCCGTGACGTTCTTCTATGCGTGCTGTGCGCGTTTCGTGCTGGACCGTTGTTTGGTCGTCGTTATCTTCGGCGGCAAAGTCGCTCATTCAAACCCGCAAATTTGGTCGGGCCGGGAAAAACCCGGCCCGAAAAACGTGGTGTCAGCCCGCTACAGTGGCTGTGTCACGATAACGATATCCCACGCCATACAAGGTTTCGATTTCCTTGAATTCGTCATCGGTTTCGCGGAATTTCTTACGCAGGCGTTTGATGTGACTGTCAATGGTACGGTCATCGACATAGATATGTTCGCCGTACGCCGCATCAATCAACTGATCACGGTTTTTAACGTGCCCCGGATGCTTGGCCAGCGCCTGAATAAGCAGGAACTCGGTCACAGTCAGGTTCACATGCAAGCCTTTCCAGCTGCACATGTGGCGCGACGGATCAAGCACAAGGTCACCACGCTGGACAACGTCATCCGATCCGTTCGGGCGAACACCCCCGGCACGCATGATTTCCGCACGCCGCAACAAGGTGCGAATCCGTTCAATCAGCAAACGCTGGGAAAACGGCTTTTTGATATAATCATCCGCGCCCAGACGAAGGCCGGTCAATTCATCAACCTCGTCATCTTTTGACGTCAGGAAGATCACCGGCATCTGCGTTTTCTTGCGCAGATGGGTCAAAAGCTCAAGCCCATCCATACGGGGCATCTTGATATCCAGGACCGCCAGATCTGGCTCTTCCTTGGTCAGGGCGTGCAACGCCTCAGAGCCATCAGAATATGTAAGAACCTCATATCCTTCTTCTTCCAACGCCATCGAAACGGACGTCAGGATATTCCGGTCGTCATCTACAAGTGCGATCTTGCTCACCTGAACCTCACCCTTTGGACAGATAAAATTTTCTCGTAACTCTCATAACTATACAAGTTACACCCCAATGTGGCGAAAAAATAACCACCTGAGGCATAATTAAGGCCTCTTCTCTCATGGCTTTGCCAGCCCTGCCCATACTTGTATCAGTTGACTTTCCGCTGCGGGGACAAATAACAATCATCCGTTCGGAACGAACATGCCAATCAATCACAAACGCGCCGAACACCAAAATGATCCCTGACCCGCCGGGAGGCAGCCATTTTTTACTGGTTAAGCACCTATAGCCGCGTAACGCTCAGTCTGGCCGGGGTCATGATCGCGGGGCTTGTGGTATGGCTTGCCGTCAGTTCCACCGGCAATCTGACAATCAATGAACTTGAAAAAACCGCACAGGCCCGTCTGGCCCTTTATGACAGTTCATTGCGCGCCGCCATCGACCGGTATCGCTATTTACCCTATGTCGTGTCGCGCCATCATCAGGTCATTGATGCCGTCGCTGGCACCGGAAATGCCCACACCGCCAGCCTGTATCTTGAAAAAGTCAATGACCGGGCGGGTGCAGCAGCCCTTTATGTTCTTGATCAACGCGGCATGACGATTGCGTCGAGCAACTGGAACACCGCCGACAGTTTTGTCGGCGAAGATTACAGTTTCCGCCCCTATTTCAATCAGTCCATTGCCGGGCATGAGGGCTTCTTTTTCGGGATCGGTGTTACAACCGGACGGGCGGGGCTTTTCATTTCCACCCCGATAAGTCGCAATGATCAGATCATTGGCGTTGTCGTCGTCAAACTGGAACTCGACGAGCTGGAAAAGAACTGGCAGGACGGTGGCGAGGTTGTCTTTGTCGCCGATGCCGATGGTGTGATTACACTGACCAGTCGGGGCGATTGGAAATACCGCACCTTGCTGCCTCTGTCGGCTGCGGATCGCGAACGCATTACACGCAACCGTCAATATGTTGGCGAAGACCTCAATAGCCTCGACATCGGCGGGCAGATTTCGGATGGCAAAGGCACGCTTGCGATTGGGTCGGAACAGTTTCTGTATGATGTAAAGAAAATCGACGGCAGCGATTGGCGGATTTTCTATCTGACCTCCATGAGCGACGTCACCGCCCGTCAGGGCACGGTAATGCTGATCACCATCATTGCATCCGGGTTGATCATGTTGATCATTCTGTTCTTGCGCGAACGCGAATTAAAACTGGCCTCCCAACGCGAAGCCCTTGAATTCGAACGTATTCAAAGTCTCAACACCCGCCTTGAAGAAGAAATCACCGAACGACGCAAAACCGAAAACGAATTGCGCGGCACACAAAACGAACTGGTTCAGGCCGGGAAACTGGCGGCATTGGGCCAAATGTCGGCCGCCATCGCCCATGAAATCAATCAGCCGATTGCCGCCATCCGCACATTTTGCGCCAGCGCCAAACTGATGATCGAACGCGGCAAGACAGAGCAACTTGATCAGAACATTTCGCAAATTTCGTCTTTGACCGAACGCATGGGTGCCATCACCGGGCAGCTCAAGACATTTTCGCGCAAATCAACCGGGGTTCTCGAGCCCGTTGACCTTAAGATCGCCCTTGATAACGCCCTGCAGCTGCTAAGCCCGCAATTGGAAACGGAAAATTGTCAGCTTGAACGCCATGAACTTCGCATGCCGTTAATGGTCCATGCCGATCTGGTGCGGATCGAACAGGTTTGCGTCAACATCATTCGCAATGCGCTTGATGCCATGATCGACAGCCCGAAAAAACGTCTTCGCATTGATCTGACAACGGCGGAGTCCAACGTAATCATGCGCATTTCCGACACCGGACCGGGCATGGATGATGATGCACTGGCTCTTCTGTTTGATCCGTTCTTTACCACCAAGGACCCGGGACAGGGTGTCGGGTTGGGACTTTCGGTGACATATGGCATTGTGCGTGACTTCGGCGGCAGCATAAAAGCCTATAACATGACGTCGGGTGGTGCGTGCTTTGAAGTCCGCCTGCCACTGCTTAGGGAACAAACATCGTGACGACCGACAATCAGACACCGCCGAAAAGTCAGGCACACATCATCATTGTTGATGACGATGAAGCCATGCGTGTGTCGCTGGCGCAATGGCTGGAACTGTCTGATTTTGATGTCACTGTCTATGCTGACGCCCGCGATGCGCTTGGCGATATTACATCTGATTTCGCCGGTGTGGTTCTGACCGATGTGAAAATGCCCAAAATGGACGGCATCAGTTTCACCAAATCGGTTCTTGCCACCGATGGCGACATACCGGTGATCCTGATGACCGGGCACGGCGATGTGCCCATGGCGGTCGAGGCGATGAAAAGCGGCGCCTATGATTTCGTTGAAAAACCGTTTGAGCCCAAAGACATTGTCGAAAGCCTCGAACGCGCGATTGAAAAGCGCCGCCTTGTCATTGAAAACCGCCAACTGCGCCGACAGATTGCCCATCGTGGCAGCCTTGATGGCCGCCTGATTGGCAACAGCAAACAGATGTACGCGCTAAAGGAAGAAATCGCCAATATCGCCGCAACCGAAGTGCCGGTTCTGATTTCTGGCGAAACCGGCACCGGCAAGGAACTGGTCGCGCGCGCCATTCATGACCTTAGTGACCGACGCGATGAAAAGTTCGTCGCGGTCAATTGTGCCGCCATCCCGGAAAGTACTGCTGAAAGTGAATTGTTCGGCCATGAAAAAGGAGCCTTCACCGGGGCGGCTGGGCAGCGGATTGGCTGGATTGAACATGCCATCAAAGGCACGCTTTTTCTCGACGAGATATCAAGCATGCCACTCGCCCTTCAGGCCAAACTGCTACGCGTGATCGAGCAGCGCGAAGTCGTGCGTGTCGGATCAAATTCACCGATTAAAGTCGATTTTCGCCTGATTTGTGCCACCAACGAAAACCTGACCGACGCGGTTTCCGCCCGACAGTTTCGCGAAGACCTGATGTTTCGCATCAATACGTTCGAACTGGCCATAACCCCTTTGCGTGATCGCACCGATGACATTGCCCTTCTGTTTGATATTTTTGCCGAACGTGCCGCTGAACGGTTTGAACGCCCCTACGACCGACCAGCACCATCCTTGATCGGGCAGCTTAAAAAACACGAGTGGCCGGGCAATGTCCGTGAACTCAAAAACCTCGCGGAACGCTATGTTCTGCTTGTCGGCAGCCCCGAAGATAGATTTCAGCGGCTGTTTAAAGGTGGCTTTGATCTGGCAGAACCGGTTGTAAACGATCTGGCACTTGCCGATCAGGTCAAACATTTTGAAGAACGCCTGATCCGCGATGCGCTGGATCGTCACGATGGCAACGTCAAATCGGTGATGGAAGAACTCGATATTCCCCGGCGCACGCTCAATGAAAAAATGAAAAAGCTGAACATTCGGCGCGACAAAATCGTCTAGCACAAAGATCATTCAGATCAATCGTTTGCCCCAACATCCGGCATCCAAGCGGCACAAACATCGGCAATAATCCGCCGATCAAATACGGAAAATCAGCAAGATTTCGCCGATTTGGCAAATTCGCCCAATTCAAGCAATTGATTTATAACAGTAATTTTAATTCTCTTATTTGGCATACACATTGCACATCCGAGTACCAAAATGATAAAATAACGAAAATAAGGGAGGATACCTGACAGCCAGCCCACAATGGGCGGTATGTTATTGGCTGTTGCGCATTTCACCTTTTTTCATAAGATTTCAGCGATCTGCCTGTTGAACAATGCTTTGATGCATGTCCTTCTGGCAGGGTTCCGTTGGCTGGCGCACATCATGCGAAACATGTCAGCATTTCACGGTGTCGCGATTGAAATCCAAAAATAACAGGCCCCGAAAAAGGGTCGTTTTCGATCCCAAAGATCAATCGTTTTGAAATGATCTTTTGAATATCTCGACGCACCACGCGTTAACCTAAGGGAGGACTACCATGAAGCTACGTAATCTGCTTTCTGCAGCAGCCGCAGCCATGATTCTCGCCGCTGCACCCGCATCGGCACAACAGCTTTCGATCGCAACCGGCGGCACCGGCGGCACCTACTATCCGTATGGTGGTGGCTTGGCCGAACTGATCACCAAATATGTTGATGGTTCCACCGCAGTTGCCGAAGTAACCGGCGCATCTGTTGAAAACATGGGTCTGATTTCCCGTGGCGACAGTGACATTGCAATCGGTCTTGCTGACACCGTTTATGCGGGTTTCACCGGCACCGGTAAATTCGAAGACCGCAAACTTGATAACGTCCGCGCACTGGCATCGATCTATCCGAATGCTGTTCAGATCGTGACGATGGCCGACAGCGGCATCAACACGCTTGCCGACCTTAAAGGCAAACGCGTTTCTGTTGGCGCACCGGGTTCGGGCACCGAAGTTTCGGCCAAAACCCTGCTTGAAGCCAATGGCATCACCTATGATGACATCGAAGAACAGCGCCTGAACTTCAACGAAACCGCTGATGCGCTCCGCGATGGTGACATCGATGCCGGCTTCTGGAGCGTTGGCCCGCCGACCAGCTCGATCCTCAACCTCGCAACCACGCGTGACATCAAGCTGATTGCGCTGACCGACGAAGAAATCGTTGCGGCCCTTGATGCAGAACCAACCTTCGCACCTTATGCCCTGCGCAAAGGCATCTACGAAGGCGTTGAAGCACCGGTCAACACCGTTTCGACCCCGAACGTCCTGTTCGTGAACGCAGAAATGGACGAAGACCTCGCCTATCAGATCACCAAAACCCTGTTTGACAAGGTTGATGAACTGATTGCGATTCACCCGGCAGCCAACGACACCACCGTTGACTTCGCGCTGAACTCGACCCCGATTCCGATGCATCCGGGTGCGCTTCGTTATTACGAAGAAACCGGTTCACCGATTCCGCCGAAACTGTATCCATGATTTCGCTAAATTGGGGGCGGCCAGCATTGGCCGCCCTTACCATTCTTCTGTCGGCATGTGCGGGCCCGTCCCCGCGCACCGAAACGCTACCGGGCACCGCAACCGACCAGCTTAAGGTCATTGCGGACGATGGAACCGTTTTGGCCAGAACACCCATCCCACGCCAAACCGGCTGGTGCCTTTATTGGAACCATTCGGTAACCGGTGACGGGGTGATAGACTGTTATGTCGATGATCTGGGAAAAATGGTTCTCCACCGTGCCTACCAACCCGATTTTGCCGCAGGTCTTGGCCATTATCCGGGTCGTGGAATCCTCACCAGCGCCAAAGGTGGCGGCTACTGGATTGAGGATATCGACGAACCTGTGCCGGGCAATGCCTATGCCCTGCGCGTCGGAAGCCTTGCTGTTGATCATCGCATCGTCACAAATGATGGTGACGAAATCTATCTTTCAAAGATGGCTGAACACACCCGTGTCACCATCCGCCTTGATACCGGGGAATAAGTCTCATGTCTGAACCGGCACCGCTTCCGTCCATGGCGGACAACCTGCCACAGCCAAAACTGGTTATGCTGGCAATTTCTGTTGTCGCCGTTGCACTTTCCTTGTTCCAGATGTACGCCGCAGGTATCGAACCGCTTGGCCTGTTCTATCAGCGCAGCATCCATCTGGCGTTTGTCATGTTCTTGGCCTTCTTGATGTTCCCGATTTTTGGCGGCAACAAGAAGCGTGGTGTGCTGGGCTGGATTATTGATATCGCCTTCCTCGCGGGTGCCTTTACCACCGGCTTTTATCTTTCCTTCTATCTCGATGCGATTTTCAATCGCGCCGGGTTCTGGAGCGAAACCGATCTGATCATCGGCATCATCGCAACCGTCACCGTGCTTGAGGCAAGCCGCCGTGCGGTTGGCCTTGGCATGACCATTATCGGCATCGTCGCGATTGTCTATGCCCTGTCGGGGCCACGCGGCGCACTGCCATGGGTCGGCGAATGGTTGCCGGGTATTTTGTCGCATCGCGGGGCGGATGTTGATCGCCTTGTCGGGCAACTTTACCTTGGTCAGGAAGGCATTTACGGCCTGCCGATGGGGGTTGCTGCGACCTATATCTTCATGTTCGTGCTGTTTGGCGCGTTCCTTGAAGTTACAGGTGCGGGTAAGTTCTTTATCGATATGGCCTATGCCGCCACGGGCAAAAAACCCGGTGGCCCGGCAAAGGCCGCCGTTCTGGCATCTGCTGGCATGGGCTCGATCAGCGGATCGGCGATTGCCAATGTGGTCACCACAGGTGCCTTTACCATCCCGCTGATGAAGCGGCTTGGTTACCGTCCGGCACAGGCCGGCGGCATCGAAGCTGCGGCATCAACGGGTGGGCAGATTACCCCGCCGCTGATGGGCGCGGGTGCGTTCCTGATTTCTGAATATACGCAGGTGCCGTACCTCGAAATCGTCATGGTCTCGATCTTCCCAGCGATCCTGTATCTCGGCACGGTCTATCTGTTTGTCCACATCGTTGCTCTTAAGAACGGTATGCGCGGCATGCCGGTCTCGGAACTTCCCGATTGGAAACAGGTTCTCAAAGAAGGCTGGCAGTTTATTTTGCCGCTTGGGGTTCTGATTTACCTTTTGGTCCTGAACATTTCCCCCATGCGCGTCGGGTTCTGGGCGATCATATCGGTGATGGCGGTTGCCGCCCTTCGCTATGTGCTTTGGTTCTTCATCGTCGCCCCGCAAAAGGGCGAAAAACCGAGCCACGATGCTCTGAAATCTGCCCTTGCCAATGGCGTCAAAATCACCGTCGCCGCCCTTGAGCTTGGTGCAAAGAATGCCGTTGCCGTTTCGATGGCCTGTGCGGTTGCCGGGATTATCGTTGGCGTTGTCGGCCTGACCGGTCTTGGCCTGAAATTCTCATCAATGATGATCGCGTTTTCGGGCGGTCACATTGTTCTGGCCCTGATCCTTGTGCTGATTGCCAGCCTGATCCTTGGCATGGGTTTGCCGGTAACGGCATCCTACATCGTTTTGATCGTGCTGGTCGGCCCGGCATTGTCGAACGAATTTGGCATTCCGCTTCTGATCGCGCATCTGGTGGTGTTCTGGTACTCGCAGGACAGTAACGTCACACCGCCCATTGCCTTGGCGGGCTTTGCGGGGGCCGCAATTGCCAACGCCAGTCCCATGGAAACCAGTTTTCAGGCATGGAAATTTGCCAAGGGCCTCTATCTGATCCCGGCATTCATGGTGTTTAACCCGGAAATCATCGAAGGCGGCCCCATTGAAATCGTGCTTTGGACCGGTTTCACCGCGATCTTGTGTCTTGTGGCCTTTGCAGCCGCCCTTGAGGGCTATCTGTTTGCCCATATGGACATCATTTCGCGGGTTCTGATTGTTCCGGCCACGGTTGGTGTATTCTGGCCTGACCTGACCGCCGAGATTGCCGGGACGGTCGTCCTTCTCGCCATTCTCGGTCTGAACTGGTGGAAAGGCAAAAAGGACGGTCCAACACCGGCGCCTGCGCCGAGTTAAACCGCCTTTAAAATCATCAGACAAATCATCTGGCAAAATGCCCGCAAGCTTATCGTTTGCGGGCATTTTTCGTTTACCGGCCCACACCCCCTACCCGACAGGGCAGTAGACAGGCCGTTTTTCGCGCGATAGTTTCCTCATACTATTAAACGCCACCCCCAAAACTCCTGCTAGAAACCTCATGCAATTTATTCTTTTGCTTCGCCAAGCCCCAAGGCAGCTTGCCTTTGGCGCGCTGCACAGTTTCGGGTCGTCCTTTGGGCAGACCTTCCTGATCGCCCTTTTCGTGCCGTTCATTTCAGCCAGCCTTGCGCTGAACGAAACCGAATTTGCCAACATCTATGCCGGTATTACGATTGGCAGTGCACTGTGCCTGCCGGTTGTTGGGCGCTGGATCGATAAGGTCGACATCCTGTCTTACAGCTTGGCGACCATGGGATTGCTGGCCCTTGGCTGTCTGATGATTGCCACCGCCAGCAATGTCTGGTGGTTGATTGCTGCCTTATTTGTCTTGCGTCTGGCCGGACAGGGCTTGATGAGCCATGTCAGCATGACCGGCATTGCGCGGTATTTTACCCGCCATCGCGGACGCGCACTTGCGATTGCCAGTTTTGGTTTTCCCCTGGCCGAGGCCATTTTGCCCGCAACCTTGCTGGCAATGATCGCGCTGTTTGGCTGGCGATATACCTATGGCGCGGCCGGGGTGTTTATCGTTCTGATCCTGATCCCGCTGGCCATCCTGCTGATCCGGTCCGATGCACGGTTCCGATCTGCACCAAGCAAAACCACACCCCAACCCCCTAAAGACTCGGCAACGCCGCACAAAACAGACAGCCTCACCGATACGGCGCAAACCGAACCAGACCAAACCAGTGCCGACACAGGTCATCCACGCCTGTTTCGCTCGGTCTATGTCTGGTTTTGCATGCCGATGCTGGCAACACCGCCACTGGTGATGACTGCGCTTTTTTTCCATCAGGGTGCAATTGCCAACCACAAGGGCATTGATCTTGGCTGGTTTGCCGCCGGTTTTACCGTATTTGCCATCACATCCGTGCTTGGTGCCTTTGGCAGCGGGCCATTGATTGACAAATATTCCGCCCGGCGCCTTTTCCCATGGCATCTGATCCCGGTGATGATCGGGGTGCTGTTGCTGTCACTGGGGACACATCCGGTGATGATTTTGATTTATATGGGGCTGGTCGGCATCACAACCGGCTTTGCCACCACCCTTCGGACCGCCATCATCCCCGAATTGGTGCCACTTGATGAAATCGGGTCGGCGCGCAGCACATTAACCGCCATCATGGTTCTGGCATCCGCGATGGGGCCGGCGATTTATGGCTGGATGTTTGCCGCCGACATGTCGATTGAGGTGATGCTGGGACTGACGATTGGTGGCATGGCGATTGTCAGTGTGATGTCGTGGATTTCCGAACGGCCGGGCTTTTACGTGCCGCCCGGTGTTAATCCACAGGGTGCCGAATAACCGCCGCCAAAATCAAAACTAAAATTCAGCATCCTGACGACCGAACAAAAAAATGGCCCGGATCACAAAAGTGACCGGGCCAGTCGGGAAAACAGCGTCAAAACTTGGGAGGAAGACGCTAGATAGAAATCAGTATCAGCTTGCGGGAGCACCTCTTGGGGAGGAAAAATCAATCGGCGCTCAACCAGCAAGGTCGTAAGTTAAGTAGATTAGGCAGCACCGCCGACGGTACCGGCCGGATGCTTCACATCCGAAACCTGATCCGAACCTTTGAACAGGTTACGGAAGAAGGAACCGACGAACTCAGCGCGGAGCTGCTGACCTTTACGTACGCCTGCTTCGATTTCGGTTGCAGAGATGTAACGGGTGGTGATTTCTTCGTAAGTGGCCATGATGACCTCCTGATATTTCGGTGTGGGCGACAACCGTGTCGCTCTCGATGAACCCAATCTAATTTTCTTTACGGGGAAAGAGAATTACCTCAATATGCACATTACTTGTGAATGAACGTCATAAATAGGATCGTCGAGATATGGATCGCGCTGCTGAAATGGAAATCTTTGTCCATGCTGTCGAGGAGGGAAGCTTTTCGGCTGCTGCCCGGACAATGCGCCTGTCGCCGTCGGCGGTTTCAAAATACATCTCGCGTCTGGAAGACCGGCTTGGCGCACGTTTGTTGATGCGCACCACCCGTCAGCTTAGCCTGACCGAGGAAGGCCGCGCCTTTTACGAACGTGCGCGCACAATCCTGACCGAGATCGAAGAAGCCGAAGAAGTCGTCACCCAGCTTTATGCCGCCCCGCGCGGCACCTTGCGGATCAATGCATCGGTTGCCTTTACCAAAATGCAGGTCGTCCCCCTGATCCCGGAATTTCTTGCGCGCTATCCCGATGTGCGCATTGAATTGACACTCGATGATAAATTCACCGATCTGGTCAACGATGGCTATGATCTGGCGATTCGCTTGTCCGCCCTTGAGGATTCATCCCTGATTGCGCGTAAATATGCCGTCAACCGCCGCATGATCGTCGCATCACCGGAATATCTGGAAAAGAACGGCATCCCGCGCAAACCGCAAGAGTTGGAAAACCACAACTGCCTGCATCTGTCATCGCGTGAAAGTTTCAATGACTGGCATTTTGATACCCCTGATGGGCATGTGTCATTCCGCGCGCAAGGGTCATTCTCGGCCAATGATGGCGATGTGCTACACGAAGCCGTCGTTGCCGGTCTGGGCATGGCGCGTCTGGCCGAATATCTGGTGCATGAGGATATCCGGGCCGGGCGTCTGACCCCGGTTCTGACCGAATATGTCCACGATCTGGCATGGATTTCGGCGGTGTATCCGCACAAACGCCATCTGTCGCCAAAAGTCCGTGCTTTTGTTGATTTTCTGGCCGAAAAATTTACCCCGGTTCCACCGTGGGAGCTTGGTTTCCGCGATGCCCGTGCGGTCAAAAAGAACCCCGACGGCACCCCGGACACCCGCGCCATCCAAAACAATACGACGCGGTAAGAAGCCTATATCGTAAGAAATGTGCGGTAGGTGGCAAAATCAAGCCGAAATTGAATTTCCGACGATTGGCTAAGATCATCAAGAATGCGGTTTTGCCCGGTGCGGGCGAAGCCGCATTTTTCATAAAACCGGTGGCCTGCCTCAAACCGTGTGTCTGTCCACAGCATCACGGTTTCGCAGTCGGAATGCTTGTCGCCAAGCCACGTCAGCGCCTTTGCCAGCAAACGCTGGGCAACGCCCTGCCCGCGACAGGATTGATCAAGATAAACCTTGTGAAGTTCGGCTTCGCGTGTCGGCGGATCATATTTGACGCCAAAACATCCCAAAATACGTCCATCACGATCCGCAGCCACCCACATCCGACCATGTGACGCCCGAAAATCATCGGCAATGGCGTCGAGTTCAGGAAATTCGCCCGCCCGATCAAACACGCAGCCGGGATACTGCGCAAACACCGCTTCAATCAGATCAGAAAGACCATCCCCATCGGCATTGCGCGCCGGACGAAGAGCAATATGTGCGATCGCACCCGCGGGTTTGGGGATAATATCAGACCCGGTCATCAGCCCAGCACCACACCCTTGGCAAGTTTGTCATAGCCACGCAGCACCGCGTCTGCATCCATCACCGCTTTACCGGGACGCTGAATACGGGTCGGGCGCAGCGCCCCGGTTCCACATGCAATCGAAAGCTTATCATCGACAATCTCGCCAACCGGGCCGGTCTGATCGGTCACCTCAGCCGCCTGCACCTTGATCCGTTCCTTACCCAACTCAAAATAGGCCCCCGGCCATGGGGTAAAGGCGCGGATTTTACGCTCAAGCGCGCTGGCATCGTCATTGAAATCAAGTTTTGCCTCGGCCCGTTCCAGCTTCGCGGCATAGGTCACACCCTCTTCAGGTTGCTTGACGGGGGCAAGGTCACCGCTTTGCAATTTCGCCAGCGCATCGACAATCATCGTCCCGCCAAGGGTCGCCAGATCATCATGCAAACCATTGGCATAGGTTTCCGCCGTAATCGGGATTTCGCCAACCGACAGCATATCACCGGTATCAAGCCCGACATCCATCTGCATGATCGTCACCCCGGTTGCCGCGTCCCCGGCCAGAATGGCGCGCTGGATTGGGGCCGCCCCACGCCAGCGCGGCAAAAGCGACGCATGAATGTTCAAGCAGCCATATTTCGGCGCATCCAAGATCGCCTTTGGCAAAATAAGCCCATAGGCCGCCACCACCGCAACATCGGGATCAAGATCGGCAAAAGCCTGTTTTTCTGCGTCGGATTTCAACGATACCGGTGTGCGAACTTCAATGCCCTGTTCTTGCGCCCATGCATGAACCGGCGTTGGTGTTTCCTTTTGTCCGCGCCCTGATGGTCGGGGCGGCTGTGAATAGACGCACACCACATCATGACCGGCGGCTACCAGATCCTTAAGTGCCACAAGGGCAAAATCCGGGGTTCCCATAAAGGCAATGCGCAGTTTGGTCATGTCATGCGTCCATTCATCGTCATATCGGTGGTATTTTTGATCGCTTGGCGGCAATTTGGCGCTATCTTGATCAAATGACAAGCCAAGCTTGACCTTCAGATAATTAGAATATAGCCCTTGACGAATAATTCGTCAGGGGCTATATTCGTCAGAGGCTATGCGATCAAATATTTCCAGCATGGTCGATTATTTAAGAATCATGATTTACTTAAGGTCTTTGCAATGTGGACAGTCATTTTTTGTGACGAGTTCGATCATGAATTCATCACCCAGTTCGATGAGGATATGCAGAACGAGGTGCTGGCAAAGGCCCGCGCATTGGAAGTTGGTGGACCAACTATTGGGCGCCCCTACGTAGACACGCTAAAGGGGTCTAGACACCCCAATATGAAAGAACTCCGGTTCAACTACAAAAGCGGTGTGTGGCGGGTTGCATTCGCATTTGACCCCAAGCGCGATGCTGTAATTCTGGTTGCTGGAAACAAGGCCGGAACCAGTCAGAGCCGATTTTACAAGAAACTAATCAAAACGGCTGATCAACGTTACGACAATTATTTATCATCATAGAACGTACGACTTCGTACACTCTGAAATACTAAGGAAGAAAGACAATGGCACGCAAACTGGGTGAGATTTTACAAGAGCTCCCCAAAGAACGCCGTGAGCTCATAGAAACCCGCGCTGACGCATTCCTTGCAGAAGTCAGCAACCTTGAAAAACTTCGAAAACTAAGAGGGTTGGTGCAAAAAGATATCGCTAATCATCTTAATATTCAGCAAGCTTCCGTGTCCAAAATGGAACGACAGACAGATATGTATTTGTCGACATTACGGAACTTCGTTGAAGCTTGCGGCGGGGAATTGGAACTTACCGTAAAATTCCCTGAGCACAAAACCCCGCTGCGCCTCACCGCCTTATCAGACACATAAAAAATGCCCCGGACAGAAAGTCTGGGGCATTTTCTCTATTAGGCAGACTTTTTGGTCTTCTGAAGTTTCTGAACCTTTTTCAGGATCATGTTGCGTTTAAGCGCGCTCAGATAATCGGTGAACAAAACACCATCAAGATGATCAACTTCATGCTGGATACAGGTCGACAGCAAGCCATCAGCTTCGATTTCCTGTTCTTCGCCATTTTCATCAAGATAACGCACACCGACTTCAATTGGGCGCTCGACATCAGCATATTGGTCCGGAATCGACAGGCAACCTTCCTGATAGATCGAAGTATCCTCGGATTCCCAGATGATTTCCGGGTTGATCAGCTTCAAGGGTTCGGGCTTGTCCTTGTCATCAGACACATCCATGACCACCACGCGCTTCATCACCCCGATCTGCGGCGCTGCCAGACCGATACCCGGTGCGGCATACATGGTTTCAAGCATGTCGCTGAGAAGCTGTCTGATCTCATCATTCACCTCAGTGACCGGTTCGCACTCTTTCTTAAGGCGCGGGTCTGGAACAATAAGAATTTCACGCAGGGCCATTGGTCTGTAATCCGATTTCGAACTGATATCTAAAACTGATGCCCATCCGGGGCGTCATCTGATTATAGCGAATTTCGCGCTTCGAGATAAGGTTTCCGTGACCGCAAGTCAAGCAAACTGCCCCGCACGATACAGACATCAGCCATGTTCGACGCCAGTTTTGGGGCCGGTTGGGGGCATATGCCGATCATGTAATCATATTATTCCGTGTCGGTTTCGCCGTCCGGACCACCAATCAGCTCCATCTTGGTGATCTCACGCACATGGGTTTCTGACGGCAAAGGTTCTTCGATCATGCGGTCGTCGGAAACGATGTGCTTTTCCTTCAACTTGCGCGCAGACACCAGTACCGAGCCTTCCAACGATCCCAATGTCTTGTTGTAATGCTTCACCGTGCTTTCAAGCGATTTACCCATCGATGAGAAATGCTTGGCAAGGGCCGCCAGACGGTCATAAAGCTGCAAGCCGATTTCACTGATATCGCGCGCACTTTCCGCCAGGGCTTCCTGTCGCCAGCCGTATGACACGGCTTTCAGCAACCCAAGCAAGGTGGTCGGGGTCGCCAAAATCACCCCATCGCGGAAACTGTCTTCGATCAAACGCGGATCGCGTTCAAGGGCGGCTGAAAAGAAGCTTTCACCGGGCAGGAACAGCACAACGAATTCCGGACTGTCGACCGATTTCCAATAGGATTTTTTCGAAAGCTCCGAGATCACCTTACGCACATTGGTCACATAGGTGCCCATCAAGGCTTCGCGGCGATCATCGTCATATTTTTCGTCAATCGCCTCAAGATAGGCCGATGTCGGCGCCTTGGCATCAACGACGATGTTTTTCCCGCCCGGCAGGTGAATAACCATGTCGGGTTTTTGAACACCTTCGTCGGTATTGAAATGCACCTGTTCGTCAAAATCGCAATGTTTGAGCATCCCGGCCAGTTCAACAATACGCCGAAGCTGCAACTCACCCCATTTCCCCGAGACCGACGAACTTGAGCGTAGTGCGGAGCTTAACGTCTGCGTTTCCTTGGTCAGCTTGGTTTGCGATTGCACCAATGTGCCGACCTGCTCGCGCAGCTCGCCGTAAGCTTCCTTACGGTTTTTCTCAAGCTCGTTGACCTTGGTATCAAATGCCTCAAGCCGTTCACGGATCGGTTTGACCATGCCGTCAATTGCCTGCTGACGCTTTTCAAGGTCGCCTTTGGCTCCTTCCTGCATGCGCGAAAAGTTTTCGCGCGCAAGCTTCATGAACTCGTCGTTATTGACCTTAAGCGCATCGGACGACAGCGCCTTGAAACTATCAAGCAACTTGATTTTGGCATCTTCAAGCATCGCAAGCTTCTCTGCTGCGGCTTCGCGTTCTTTTTCTAACGCGGTTTCAAGTTCCGATCCCTTTTCGCGCCACTGATCAAGAATAGTGCGCAGTTCTTTCATCTCGGCTTCAAGGGTGGGCACCCGGTGGGCTGTGGTTTCGGCAATGGCGCGTTTTTCCGCCGCCTCGGCCAGTTTGTCGCGGGTGATCGCAAGCTCGCTTGCCAAATCACGACGTGTGGCTTCGGTTTGCTCAAGCTGCGACGAAACAAGGGCTGTGCGCGACTCTGTCTGGGCATCGGCGGCATCTTTGATGCGTTTGATCATTAATCCGCCAAATACGAGCGCCACCACAGAAGCCAAAACAGCCCCTGCGGCCAAAGATATCGGATCCATTGTCCCACCATTTCATTATCATCTGCGTTCTTTGTATCTGTTTTGTTCCGTCAAATCCACAACGCAACGTGAAAATAATCCGAAAGATCAGATGAAAATATTGTCGCACAGGCGCTGGCGAACGTCTAAAATTAGACTATATTTCAAAGACATATATGGAATATGGCTTTAGATCATTGTCCAGGGCATCCCCGCCAACACCGTTCTCATGACAGCCCCGGCAAGACATGGGCGGGACCTTTCGCAAGGCAATCTGGCGATTTCTCGGTGAAATGCCCCCCGCCTTAAGTTGTATTCCATCAAGACCCCCGGCGCACTAGCATAGGCGCCAAGCGACAGGATCAGGTTTGCCATGCCGACGGGCCGTTACGGAACGGCCAGATGTGCATAACGTTCTGACCCTGAACCGCACCGGAATATCGTATCGATGCAAGACATCTATCTGCGAGCGGGCAGGTGTCCGGTACGAACGCACAGACAACAGGAAACGAACAAGAGGCCACATATGTCTGCGAACGTTTATCCCGTCCCCGACGATATCGCAAAGGGCGCCCTGATCGACAAGTCCAAATACGACGCTATGTACAAGCAGTCGATTGAGGATCCGGAAGGTTTCTGGGGCGAACACGGCAAGCGCATTGACTGGATCAAGCCCTATTCCAAAGTCAAAAATGTCAGCTTTGACGCCAACGACCTTTACATCAAATGGTATGAAGACGGCACGCTGAACGTTTCGGCCAACTGTCTTGACCGTCATCTGGAAAAACGCGGCGATCAGACCGCCATCATTTTCGAAGGCGATGATCCCAGCGTTTCCGAACATATTACCTATCGCGACCTGCATGAACGCACCTGCCGTTTCGCCAATGCGCTGAAATCGATGGGTGTGGGCAAAGGTGACCGCGTTGTCATTTATCTGCCGATGATCCCCGAAGCATCGGTTGCGATGCTGGCCTGCGCACGTATTGGCGCGATCCATTCCATCGTGTTTGGTGGCTTCTCACCCGAAGCCCTTGCCGGTCGTGTTGAAGATTGCGGCGCAAAAGTCGTGATTACATCGGACGAAGGCCTGCGTGGCGGCCGTGCGGTTCCGCTCAAACGCAACGCCGACGAGGCGCTTTCGCATCCCGGCGTGAAATCGGTTGAAAAGCTGGTTGTCGTTAAACGCACCGGCAAAGATGTCGCATGGAACGACGCGCGTGACGTCTGGTATCACGAAGCCTGTGCCGCCGCCTCGCCCGATTGCCCGCCGACCGAGGTTAATGCCGAGGACCCGCTGTTTGTTCTCTATACATCGGGCTCAACCGGCAAGCCGAAGGGTGTTTTACACACCTCCGGCGGTTATCTTGTTTATGCGTCGATGACGCACGAGTATGTCTTTGATTATCACGATGGCGATATTTACTGGTGCACGGCGGACGTTGGCTGGGTCACCGGCCACAGCTATATCGTCTATGGTCCGCTTGCCAATGGCGCGACGACCCTGATGTTTGAAGGTGTGCCAAGCTATCCGGACGCATCGCGTTTCTGGCAAGTCTGCGAAAAGCACAAGGTCAACATTTTCTATACCGCACCGACCGCGATCCGGGCCCTGATGCGCGAAGGCGAAAGCTGGGTCAATAAGGCCGACCTGTCATCGCTTCGTATCCTTGGCTCGGTCGGCGAGCCAATCAACCCCGAAGCTTGGGAATGGTATAATCAGCATGTCGGCAAGGGCAAATGCCCGATTGTCGATACCTGGTGGCAAACCGAAACCGGTGGCATCCTGATTTCGCCACTGCCCGGTGTAACCGATCTTAAACCGGGTTCGGCAACCTTGCCATTCTTTGGTGTCGAACCGGCCCTTCTTGATGCCGAAGGCAAGGAACTGACCGGGGCAACCGATGGCAACCTTGTGATCAAGGATAGCTGGCCGGGTCAGATGCGCACGGTGTACGGCGATCATGAACGGTTTATCCAGACCTACTTCAGCACCTTCCCAAATGTCTACACGACAGGCGATGGCGCACGGCGCGATGATGATGGGTATTACTGGATCACGGGCCGCGTTGATGACGTGATCAACGTGTCGGGCCACCGCATGGGCACCGCCGAGGTCGAAAGCGCCCTGGTTGCCCATCCCAAGGTGGCCGAAGCCGCCGTGGTGGGTGTTCCCCACGACATTAAGGGTCAGGGCATCTATGCCTATGTGACGCTGAATGCCGACGAGGAACCGACCGAAGAACTGCGGGTCGAACTGGTCAAATGGGTCCGTAAGGAAATTGGCCCGATCGCCAGCCCCGATTACCTGCAATGGTCGCCGGGCTTGCCCAAAACCCGTTCAGGCAAAATCATGCGCCGTATCCTGCGCAAGATTGCCGCCAATGAATATGATCAGCTGGGCGATACATCGACCCTTGCCGATCCGGGTGTTGTCGATGATCTGATTGATAACCGTCAGAACCGCTAATCAAAGCGGACTGTCGAAAAGTTCCAAAAGGCCTCCGTTCTTAAGCGGGGGCCTTTTTTTCAATTGGCTAGGGTCTGATCAGTTGCACGAAGTCTTGCTTAAGCTGAACGCAAACGCCAATCTTGAGAATACTGCCCCACAATTATCAAGGTCATTCCGATTTCCCGGCAAACCATAAAAACACGACGGAGGAAAAACATCATGACAGGTGCCACCCACAAAATCGCAGTCATCGCAGGTGACGGCATCGGAACCGAAGTCATGCCCGAAGGCATTCGCGTTCTTGAGGCCACCGCAGATGTCTTTGGCATCGATCTGACATTCGATACCTTCGAATTTGGATCATGTGACTATTATCAAAAGCACGGGCAGATGATGCCCGACGACTGGCGCGCACAGGTTGGCAATCACGATGCGATTTTCTTTGGCGCGGTCGGCTGGCCCGATACGGTGCCGGACCATATTTCGCTGTGGGGATCGCTCATTCAGTTCCGGCGTGACTTTGACCAATATGTCAATCTGCGCCCCGCCAAACTGATGCCCGGTGTGCCCTCCCCGCTTGCCGGGCGCAAACCCGGTGATATTGATTTCTATGTCGTGCGCGAAAACACCGAAGGCGAATATTCCTCGGTCGGGGGCAAGATGTATCCCGGCACGGACCGAGAAATCGTCATTCAGGAAACGGTGATGTCACGCACCGGGATTGATCGCATTTTGAAATATGCTTTTGAGCTGGCACAAAAACGCCCGCGCAAACATCTGACCTCAGCAACCAAATCGAACGGCATTTCAATCACCATGCCCTATTGGGATGAACGGGTGGTTGAAATGGCGAAAAACTATCCCGACGTCAGCTGGGACAAATACCATATCGATATCCTGACCGCCCAGTTCGTCATGAACCCGGACCGGTTTGACGTGGTGGTCGCATCCAACCTGTTTGGTGACATTCTGTCGGATCTTGGCCCGGCCTGCACGGGGACCATCGGCATTGCGCCATCGGGCAACATCAACCCGGAACGTAAATTCCCGTCCCTGTTTGAGCCTGTACATGGGTCCGCCCCCGACATCGCGGGTAAGGGCATTGCCAACCCGATTGGCCAAATCTGGTCCGGGGCAATGATGCTTGATCATCTGGGCCATACCGATGCCCATGACGCCATCATGCGCGCCATTGAAAACATACTGCTGGATGAAACGCTCCGCACCGCCGACCTTGGCGGCTCGGCTGATACGATCACGTGTGGCAAGGCGATTGCCAAAGCCATACGCGACAACGCCTAAGCCGCACGGATAAAAGCCTCCCCAAAAAAAATCCGGCCAAAATCCAGCCTGATCCCGCCTTGTCGGGGTCAGGCCTTTTTATCTGCCAGCCGATGACCGGCAGTACACAGAACCGGTCTCGGGTCTTTTGCGCCGGGCCGTTTTTACGTTCGAAAGCCCCCTTATCTCTGCCCGTCTTAATATTGCCGGTTGTGTCGGTTCTGGAATTGCTTTAAGTAAATCGGCGCTGCAATGTGGCAAACCTTGCTTATCCTTTGATGGACACTAGGCCGATGTAAGAACTGTTTCGATAAATTCCTGCCTGCGACCGGTCTGATTTTTTCAGCGCCGACGTTACACGCGTGGCAGTGACGAAACAGCGTTCCGCCCACCCAAATTCCTAAACTCTATCTGCTTTTTGTCCGCCAGATGGCGCGGCAATATGAAAATTTCGACTGGAGACAAGTCTGTGAACACCGATTTCCTTCCGCAATTGCGGACCGAATGGTTTGGCAATATCCGTGGTGATGTTCTGGCCGGGATCGTCGTGGCCCTTGCCCTGATCCCCGAAGCCATCGCCTTTTCGATCATCGCCGGGGTCGATCCGAAGGTTGGGCTGTATGCCTCTTTCTCGATTGCGGTGATTACCGCCATTGTCGGCGGACGTCCGGGCATGATTTCGGCCGCCACGGCAGCCACCGCGGTCCTGATGATCACGCTGGTGCGTGAACACGGGCTTGAATATCTGCTGGCCGCAACGGTTCTTGCCGGTTTGCTACAGATTTTTGCCGGCATTCTCAAACTCGGCTACGTCATGCGATTTGTCTCAAAATCGGTGATGACCGGTTTTGTCAATGCGCTGGCGATCCTGATCTTTATGGCGCAATTGCCCGAACTGACCAATGTTACCTGGGTGACCTATGCCATGGTCGCGGGCGGGCTTGCGATCATTTATCTGTTCCCGCGCATCACCAAAGTGATCCCATCGCCATTGGTCTGTATCATCGTCCTGACGGTGATATCGCTGTTTATCAATGCTGATTTGCGGACCGTGGGTGATATGGGTGAACTGCCCTCTACCCTTCCGATTTTCCTGATCCCCGACATTCCGCTTAATCTTGATACCCTGATGATCATCCTGCCCTACTCAGCAGCAGTTGCGGTTGTCGGCCTTTTGGAATCCCTGATGACCGCGCAGATTGTCGATGATCTGACCGATACATCATCAAACAAAAACCGCGAATGCATTGGTCAGGGTATTGCCAATACTGCCACGGGCTTTATCGGTGGTATGGCCGGGTGTGCAATGATCGGCCAGTCTGTGATCAACGTGAAATCCGGTGGTCGCGGTCGGTTGTCGACCTTTGTGGCCGGAACTTTCCTGCTGTTCATGATCGTCGTCCTAAGCGACATCGTCAGCATCATTCCGATGGCCGCCCTGGTTGCGATCATGATCATGGTGTCGATCGGCACATTTAGCTGGTCCTCGATCAAGAACCTCAAAGAACATCCGCGCAGTTCATCCATCGTCATGCTGGCCACGGTGATCACGGTTGTCGGCACCCACAACCTCGCGATTGGGGTTCTGGTCGGGGTTCTTTTGTCGGGCATTTTCTTTGCCTGGAAAATTTCCCAGATTTTCCGTGTTACCAGTACCCTTTCAGAAGACACAACACACCGAACCTACAATGTCGAAGGTCAGGTATTCTTTGCCTCGGCCGATGATTTCACCGCCGCTTTTGATTTCAAGGAAGCGCTGGACAAGGTCACGATTGATGTCAGCCACGCCCATATCTGGGACATTTCAAGTGTTGCATCCCTTGACATGGTCGTGCTGAAATTCCGTCGTGAAGGGGCCGAAGTCGAATTGATCGGTCTCAATGAAGCCAGTGAAACAATCGTCGATAAACTGGCCATCCATGATAAGCCCGGCGCGCTTGAACGCCTGATGGGCCACTAAGCCCACAGGGCAAGGGAAAAGGGAAACGATCATGACACATCTGATCGCATTGATTGACGGATCGGGTTATTCGCAAAGCGTTTGCGACCTCACACGCTGGGTTGCCGAGCGCACCAGCGCCTCGGTTGACCTGATGCATGTTCTGGGCCGGCGTGGTGTGGGTTCCGAACCCGCCGATCTGAGTGGTAATCTTAAGCTTGGCGCACGCACAGCCTTGCTCAAGGAGCTTTCCGATCTCGATGAGCAAAAAGCCAAGCTTGAACTCAAACGCGGTCGCTTGCTGCTTGAAGAAGCCAAATCCGGGCTTGAGGAAGGTGGCCTTAAAACCGTCGGCACCAAATTGCGCCACGGCGACCTGATCGAAAGCCTTGCCGAATTTGAAGGCGATGCCGATTTGATCGTGATTGGCAAACGCGGGGAAGCCGCCGATTTTGCCAAACTGCATCTGGGATCGAACCTTGAACGGGTTGTCCGTGCGGCCCACAAACCGGTTCTGGTGGCATCACGTGCGTTCAAACCGATCGAGAAATTCCTGATCGCCTTTGATGGCGGGGAAAGTGCCATGAAGGCTGTGCGCCACATTGCCGCGGGCAAGCTGTTTACCGATTTGCCCTGCACCTTGCTGTGCGTTGGCAAATCAACCGACAGCCTGCAGGAAAAACTCGATCAGGCCGCAGAAATCCTGCGCACCGCAGGCTATAGCGTCAACGCCGAGTTCGCCGCAGGCGAACCCGAAGACGTGATCAAGGACCGGATCAAAGCCGATGCCATCGACCTTCTTGTCATGGGCGCCTATGGCCATTCACGCATCCGCAACCTGATCATCGGCAGCACCACCACCGAAATGGTGCGCTCCTGCCATGTCCCAGTGATGATGTTCCGCTAGAAGCGGCCATTTTTACAATCATCAGACAATAAAAAGCCCGGCAGATGACCTGCCGGGCTTTTGTCACACATAACGGATTTCGCGTCTTAATCAGCGGACCAGAAAACGTCCAAGGTTACTGTTGATCTGACGTTCAAGTTCGCGATCAAGGTCCATCAGCAAGGTGGCTGTTTCGTCGTAAATTGCTTTTTCACGCTCGGCGACCGACATTGATTCTGAAAGTGTGTGCGACCGTGCGGCCATGGCCTGCACTTCGCCCTTCTGAACGCCATTGGCATCGAGAAGCTCAAGTTTGGCCGCAACCTTAAGCTCGATATTTTCAGACTGATCATCGGTAAAGGCACCTTTGATGCCCTTGGTCGTTTTAAGTGCGTTTGACGTGATCGACGCCTCGGTCACGGAATAGCGCAGCATGTCGCTGGTACCGGCCGTCTGGATACGGTCATCGGGCCAGTTCATTGCCATTTTGCCAAGGCTGAAGGGCAGGCTGCTGGCCATGGAGCCATTCACTTTTGAATCCCACGCAGCAACTTTTTCAACCGGCCCGGCGGCAAACACAATCGGTTGAAGATGACGCCAGGTGACATCGGGGTAATTTGCCACCGGCGTGCTGGTGCAGGCCGCCAGCAGCGCAACCATGACACCGGCAATGCTTGCGCGCATGCCATTGATGGACAATACCTTCATGAAATCAAACTCCCTCGTCATTCAAAACTCATACAAAAACGTCACCATGGATTTGGTTATCCATGGTGACGTTGCGTGATGATTAAGGCAAGCCTGTGACAGGCGAATGCGCTGTAATCTTTTTATGAACTTTGCGCGTCATCGGCCTTAAAAGCCCGAATGTCTGCTTCGTTAAAGCCATAGCGCGTGTTGCAGAACTGGCACGACACCGCAACTTCACCGCTGTCACTTTCGCGCATCGACAGCAATTCGTCGAGTGGATAGGTCACAAGCGCACCTTCGATCTTTTCGCGCGAACAGCGACATTTGAACCGCAATTCCGCCTGTTCGAACACACGCGGTTCTTCATCATGGAACAGGCGCCAGATCAAATCATGTGCCGACAGTGAAATATCGACAAGTTCGGTTTCCGTCGCACTGGTCATCAGGATTTTTGACCTGTTCCAGTCCTCGGCAACCTTTTCGCCTTCTTCCGGGGTGGCGGCATCGCCAGATGCACTGACCGGCAAGCGTTGCAGGAACAATCCCCCAACCCACCAGTCGGCATCAACCTCACCCTGATGAACTTCAAGTTTGAAGGCGGTTTCAAGCTGCTCTGACTGACGGAAATAGGCCTCTGCACATTCCGAAAGGGTTGCCCCCTCAAGCGACACAATACCCTGATAGCGTTCATGTTCATCACCCTGATCGACCGTAAAGGCAATATGCCCGTTGCCCATCAGTTTAAGAACCTGCCCACGAAGGGCCTCTTCCCCGCCTTCTTCGGCGGCGATCAGGGTATTGAGGCGGTCTTCATCAACCCGAAGGCACGCCCGTACATTGCCCTCACTGTCAACATCGACCACCAGCATGCTGATCGGCCCGTCCGACGATGTCTGAAGGGTAAACAGCCCGTCATATTTCAACGACGACGACAACAGCACCGCAAGGCCAATCATCTCACCCAAAAGGTGGTTGGCAAGCGCAGGATAACTATGCTGACCAATGATGGTCTGCACCAATGGGCCAAGGCGCGTAAAGCGGCCACGGATGTTGGAATGATCCAGCGTGAAGGGCTGGCAAAAATCGACAGCGATCTGCATGTTCGGCTTCCGATGTTGTGCGTGTTTGGGCCGTATAACAAGTTCGGCCCGTCATTGTCGAGGCGCTTTCATCAAACGCCCACATACATAACTCAGCATGGCAAAAGGGGCAGTCAAAACTGCCCCTCGCGAATTCGTAATGCCTTATTTAGGTTGCCTACTCAGGATGGCAAGCCGTTAAAGCAGTATAGCAGAACCCCTTTCTGCGCATGCAGACGGTTTTCTGCTTCGTCAAACACCACCGATTGCGGTCCGTCGATCACCTCGTCGGTGACTTCTTCGTTACGATGTGCTGGCAGGCAATGCATGAAAATCGCATCCGTCTTGGCCTGCGCCATGGTTTTGGCGTTGATCTGATAGGGGGCCAATGCTTCCATGCGGGCGTCGTAATCTTCATCCCCCATCGAAACCCAGCAATCGGTGACAACAACATCAGCACCGGCCAGCGCACTATCAAGGTCGGTCATCCGCACCTTGCCACCATCGGCATTGGCGGTCTCAATCATCCCCTGATTGGGGCGATAGCCCGCCGGGCAGGCCATATCCATTGAAAAGCCGAATTTCGACGAGGCATGGATAAAGGATGCCGACACGTTATTGCCATCCCCGACCCAGGCAAATTTAAGCCCGTCAAGACGGCCCTTATGTTCCTTGATCGTCATCAGGTCGGCCATGATCTGGCACGGGTGGCTTTGATCGGTCAGGCCATTGATCACCGGCACCGTGGCGTATTTCGCCATTTCCAAAAGTTTGGATTCATCGGTGGTACGGATCATGATCGCATCGACAAAACGCGACAAAACGCGCGCCGTATCGGCAATGGTTTCGCCGCGGCCAAGCTGGCTGCTGTCGGCATCAAGCACGACAACATCACCGCCAAGCTGACGCATACCGACTTCAAATGACACGCGTGTACGGGTCGATGGCTTTTCGAAAATAAGGGCCAGAGTTTTACCCGCAAGCGGCTTGTCCCCAAACGGGGCTTTACCCGCTTTTTCGGAATCCCCAAGGGTCAGAATATCGTTCAGCGTGCCCGACGGCAGCACATCGATATCGAGAAAATGGCGAATATCAGTCATAAATCAATCTTCCTTACTGCGCGCCATTACGGCGCGAGAGCAGCCGCGCACGCATCAATTGCGGTCAGCGCCTCGTCAACATGGGTTTTGGTGATGTTAAGCGGCGGTATAAGTCGCACCACATTGTCGCCTGCCGGAACCGTCAAAAGGTTCAACTTACGCAGTTTGGCGACAACTTCACCGTTGTTTGGCACCGTTTTCATGCCCAAAAGAAGGCCCCTGCCGCGTACTTCGTCGATAAAGCCCGGATGCTTGCGCGCAATCGCATCAAGCCCGTCACGGATCAAGCCGCTCATCTCAAGCACATGGTCCAGGAAACCGGGTTTCAGAACTTCATCAAGCACCGCATTGGCCGCCGCCGTTGCCAGCTGATTGCCGCCAAAGGTCGTCCCGTGCATGCCCGGCGAAAAGGCCGCTGCGGCCTTTTCATTGGCCAAAAGGGCGCCGATCGGGAATCCGCCGCCAAGACCCTTGGCTGAAGACACAATATCGGGCTGCATGTCTGACCATTCATAGCAAAACAGCTTACCAGTCCGGCCAATACCAGTCTGAACTTCGTCAAACATCACAAGCAGGCCAAACTCGTCGGCCGCCTTGCGCACCCCTTCAAGATAACCATCAGGCGCCTTGCAAATCCCGCCTTCGCCCTGAATGGGCTCAAGCAAAATACCGCCGGTGTTTTCGGTAATGCCATTGCGCAATTCATTGAGATTGCCAAAGGCCACCCGGTCAAAACCGTCTGGCATCGGGCCAAAGCCCTCACGGTACTTTTCGCTATATCCCGCGGTCAGCGTGCCCAAGGTCCGGCCATGAAACGCATTGGTCGCGACCAATATGCGGTTCTTTTGCGCATGGCCCGACACATGCTGATACCGGCGCAGCATCTTGATGCCCGCCTCGTTGGCTTCCGCACCGGAGTTACAGAAGAAAACCGTATCGGCAAAACTGTTGGCAATCAGTCGTTCGGCCAGTTTCTGCTGACCGGGCATCTGATACAGGTTCGATGTATGCCAAAGTTTGCCAACCTGTTCGGTCAGTTCTTTAACAAGATGCGGGTGCGAATGGCCAAGGGTATTGACCGCAATACCCGACCCGAAATCAAGGAATCGTCGGCCGTCCTGCGCAAAGAGATAAGGTCCAACACCTTTCTCAAAGGCCAGATCGGCCCGCGCGTAGGTCGGCATGACGGGAGTAATCACTTTTTCATTCCTCGAATTAGGGTAGAAATTACATTCTTGACCGTTTGGTCAGCTCCGGCAGAATACCGGGAAGCCGGGGAGTATCAAGAGATTCATGATGCCTGTCAACGTCGCAAAAAGCACTTAGAAAGCTGATTTGGCAAAGGTTATGGAAATGAAAAAGGGCAGCATCCACGATGTGATGCTGCCCGATTGATTGAATTTTGCGCCAGACCGCGCTGTTTGGCGTGGTTACGCCTTAAGCTTATACCCGCTTTTGATCATGCGATAGCACAGCAACCACAGCAACGCATTGACCGCTGCCAACACAACAACGCCTGTCATGATGGTGCCGTCCGAAATGCCGGTAAAGCCATAACGGAACCCGTCAATCATGTAGAAAAACGGGTTGAAATGCACCAGAATCTGCCCCGCTTCGGGCAGGCTGTCCGCACTGTAAAACGTGCCTGACAGGAACGACAGCGGAGTGACGACAAAGTTGGTGACCACGGCGATATGGTCGAACTTCTCGGCCCAGACGCCGCCCGCAATCCCCAGAAGGGCCAGCATCAAGGACGCAGAAATCCCGAAATACAGGATCGCCCAGATGTTATGGATGCGGATATCGACAAAGAACGCCATGACAATGGCGGTAACAGCACCGACCATCACACCACGGGTCACCGCACCAAAGGCAAACCCGGCAACCATTTCACCGGCTGACAATGGCGGCATCAAAACATCGACAATATTGCCCTGAACTTTCGCAATCGTCAGCGAACTTGATGAATTGGCAAAGGCGTTTTGCGCCATGGTCATCATGACAAGACCGGGGGCGAGGAAGGTGGCGAAGGCAATGCCATTTACTGTCTCAACCGCCCGGCCAAGCGCCAGCAGGAACACAGCAAGAAACAGAAGACTGGTCACAACCGGCGCGCCAATGGTTTGCAGATGCACATTGAGGAAGCGTCGAACTTCCTTGGCATACAGCGTCCAAAGACCAAGCCAGTTGACCGCGCCCATCTGACGTGGGGCTAGTTCACTCATAGAATTTCCTTCGGAAAAATGCAGACAATTGCCGGTAAAATAGGGAGAGTAGGGTACTTGTTGCAAGGGTGCGTATTCATTCATGATGGCGAACATGACACAAAAACAGCGCCAAGGCCCGGAAACCCTGGAGTCTGACGGCGAAAACAAGCCGGTCGGAAATGCCCGTTTTTCGACTTCAAACCGGAAAAACACCCAAAACGCCAAGGACAAGCAGCGCGAAGCCAACCGCCCGCGCCGTGTCACGCGTGATTATCTGATGAATTACGCGACCTGGTATCTTGAACGGTTTGCCGCCTCACGTGCCCGGCTTGAAAAACTGATGCGCGGTAAAATACGTCTGTCGGCGGCGGAATATGGCACCGATCCCGAAGAAGCCGAAAACTGGATGAAGTCGGTTTTGGCCGCCTGCGAACAGGCCGGGTTTATTAATGATGATGCCTATGCCAAGGGACGGGCAAGATCGCTTTTTCGCAAGGGCAAAGCCATGCGGGTTATTGCGGCTGACTTGTCATCACGCGGGATCGCATCCGATCAGATTGATACCGCACTCAAGGATCTTAAGGCCGAGGCCGAACAAGCCGCCTATGACGAGGTCCGCGGCACCGACCCCAACATTGCCGCCGCTGCCGCCTATGCCCGTCGTCGCCGCCTTGGCCCGTGGCGACGTCCTGATATCCGCGATGAAAAACGCGAAAAAGATATGGCCGCCCTCGCCCGACAGGGATTTGGCTATGACACCGCCACCCGCATCATCAACAGCGACCTTGATGAACTGAATGATCTGTTGTCGATGATTGACGGCATTTGATCGCCGGATCAAAGGCGGTTATCACTAATCCATCCTTTTGCATCCCTGTTGATACGGAGACCCCAGACATGATGGTCCGCATCTATCACAATCCGCGCTGTTCCAAATCGCGTCAGACACTGGCACTGATCGAAGAAAAAGGCATCACACCCGATGTCATTCTTTATCTCGACACACCGCCGTCCCCGCAAGAAATGTCGGAACTGATTGAGATGCTCGGCATGAAACCCGAAGACATCCTGCGCAAAAAGGAAGCCAAAGAAGAAGGCATTGCCGATCTGCGTGGGCAGGAGCTTATCGAGGCGCTTTGCGCCCATCCGCGCGCCCTCGAACGTCCTATTGTGGTCAATGGCCACAAGGCCGTTCTGGGCCGTCCGCCGGAAAACGTGCTCGATATTCTGTAATCCGTCACAGGCTGCGTCATGCGGCGACATAAAACCGGTCATCTTTTTACATCATGCCCGCGAAGGCGGGCATCCATGTATGCCCAGGCTCCCTGTTAGAAAGCCGGGAAACACCCGTAACATAAAACGCCTGTGCCCATTCGGCACGGGCGTTTTTCGTTCTTAGTAAAAGTCTAATACCCCGAATGCCATTATGTCATAGGCTCAGAAACGCATAAATGAACCGCACCTATCGGGAGGCCATTGATGATTGCCGCATTCGCCCTGATACTTGTTTGCCAGTTGTTTGGCGAAGTCATATCGGAACTGTTTGACCTGCCGGTACCCGGTCCGGTGATCGGGCTGGTGCTGTTGTTCTTTGGCTTGTTGATCAGTCGCAAACCGCCAAAGGTCCTGACCGATGCGGCCGATAACCTTCTGATCCATTTTTCATTGCTGTTTGTCCCCGCCGGTGTCGGCGTTGTCACCCAGATTGACCGGCTTAAGGGCGATTGGCTGCCGATTGCGGCGGCTTTGATTGTATCGACCTTGCTCGCCATCGTGCTGACCGCGATGCTGATGTCAAAGCTTCTGCCCAAACAAACCGATGTATCTACCCCAGATAGCGCAAAGGATGCATCGTAATGGAAACCGATATCACACAGCTTTGGGTTTATCTGTCGACCAAACCGCTGACCGGACTAACCATCACGCTTGTCGCCTATTCCATCGGGTTCTGGCTCTATCAGAAAAGCAACCGCAACCCCATGTGCAATCCGGTCGTGATTGCCATTGCCCTGATCGCGTTTCTTCTCAAGATCACAGACACCCCCTATGCCACCTATTTCGAAGGCGCACAGTTTGTGCACTTCCTGCTTGGCCCGGCCACCGTTGCCTTGGCCGTGCCGCTGTTTCGTCAAACCGAAACGCTTAAACGCGCCATGCCGGTGATTGTCTTTGGCGTTTTATTCGGATCGTTGGTGGCCAGTGCCAGCACGGTTCTTCTGGCGTGGGCTTTGGGCGCAAGTCCGGAAACACTGGCGTCACTGGCCCCAAAATCGGTGACCACCCCGGTTGCCATGGGCATTGCCGAAAACATTGGTGGCGTTCCGGCCCTGACCGCTGTCTGCGTCATTGCCACGGGTATTGTCGGGGCAACCATTGGCCCGATGGTGATGAATATGGCGCGATTGAAAGACTGGCGGGCACGGGGCTTTGCCATGGGCGTCGCATCGCACGGGATCGGAACCGCGCGCGCCTTTCAGGTCAATGAAACGGCGGGGGCTTTTTCCGGATTGGCGATGGGGCTCAATACAATGGCAACCGCCATCACCATCCCGTTTTTGTGGCACTGGATATTTGGCTAAGTCAAAGATGGTCGGGTGAGCCAAAGCCCACCCGACCCTGTCATTTAACCTGCACGCAACTGAGACAGAAACTCTGAAACAGTATCCTGCAGGGTATCAATCTGCTTGGCCAGATCACCAACGGTCGCGTCAAGTTCGCCCGCCGCAGCACCGCTGCTGCTGGCGGCTTTATGGATTTCGTCGATGTTGGCAACCACTTCGTTCGATCCTGAAGATGCGCTTGTTGCACTGTTGGCGATTTCGTTGACGGCCGAGTTTTGCTCGGACACGGCTGACGCAATGCCGTTGGCAATTCCGCTGATCGACGAGATTGTCTGGGTTACCTTCTCGATGGCCTCCACCGTGACCTTGGTTTCATCCTGAATCGCCCCGATCTGCTGGGCAATTTCATCGGTGGCCTTGGCCGTCTGATTGGCAAGGTTTTTGACCTCTTGGGCCACCACGGCAAAACCTTTGCCCGCTTCGCCTGCGCGTGCGGCTTCAATCGTCGCATTCAGGGCCAAAAGGTTGGTCTGCGATGCGATATCGTTAATCAGGCTGACAACCTGACCAATGCGTTCGGCCGCCTCGGCAAGACCGCCGACCATTTCATTGGCCCGCGATGCCTCACCCACCGCAGCCTCGGCGATAGAAGTCGACTCGTGGACCTGACCGCCGATCTGGCTGATCGATGCCGATAGTTCTTCGGTTGCCGCGGCAACCGTTTGAACGTTACGGGCCGAATCATTGGCTGCTTCTGAAACCTTCTGGCTTTGATTGACCGAATGATTTGCAGAATCACGCATCGAGTTGGTTGATTTCAACATACCACCGGTCGCCGCACGAACAGATGTAACGATCTGACCAATAGACTGTTCGAGTTCCACCGCCAATTTGTTGCGCTGATCAATCGCTGCCTGTTTGGAACGTTTTTCTGCAACAACACGGGCTTCTTCGGCTTCGTCGATTTTGGCCGCCGTTTCACGCCAGCGCACCAACCCGTTGGCAATCAGCCCGATCTCGTCCTTGCGCTCGGTAAAGGAGACCTCTTCGCTGAAATCGCGCTCAACGAAACGCGAAATCGTCTGACTAAGAACCCGCAGCGGGCCAAGCTGCCAACGCAGCAACAAGAACAGAAGAAACGCCGAGACAACGGCAATGATCACACCAACAATGGCGATACGCGCTTCGATCTCACCGGCAACAGCGGCGACTTCTGCCTTTTTAATACCAACATACAAAATGCCCAGAATATCGCCGGCCGGCGTCATGATCGGACTGTATTGCGTGACATATTCCGTACCAAGGATAAGCGCTTCACCGCGGAACGTTTTGCCTGACATGATCGGCGCGTACGCCGCACTGCCTTTGCCAAGCATAGTGCCGACAGCACGTGTACCATCGGGTTTGATGATGTTGGTTGAAACACGGATAAAATCTTCTTCCGCCGGGACATAGGCAAACACGGTTGCCGTTTGCCCGGTGGCCGTGCCAATGCGGTCAATCAGGGCGTGGGAAGATAAATCAGGGATTTCCGGCATCACCAGTTTGGATGTTTCGCCATCCTTGGTGATCACCATTTTAAAGTCGGGGTTAGCATCCTGTAGCAACAATGCTGCAACACGAAGATTGAGTTTTTGCGACGCCAGACTGTCACTGGCGACCTGTTGATCGACACGCTGCATAATCAACACGCCCAGCAAAATGATCCCACTCATAAGAATAAGAACGGCAGCTAAGGCAACTTTCAGTACCAAACTTTTCGACATGCTCTCTCCCTAATCACCATCAAGGACAAAACCAGAAGATCGACAGTGGATGGTTCTGTCCACATTTCATCAATAGCTTAGCGCCAGGATCAAGGCCCGAACCTAACCCATTATAAGGTATACAGTATCATAATTAACCTTTGCGTATAGTCGTTTATCCTATTGCATAGGTTCGCACCTGCACAATTGCCTCAAACCGCACTGCGCATAAATAGCGGCATGGGCACGACGTACCGGACACACCGATACGCCAGAACATGACGCACGCCAAATCTAGTTATCTTTGGGGGATGTGGATTATGGGAAACGGGACGTCAGAAAACCTGAATGCCGCCCACCAACAGATGCCGCCAATGAACGCTAGCAGGTTCTAGTAATCGACCTTGACGAAATACAGCCCATCCGCTGGTGCCGTCGGGCCGCCCGCCGCACGGTTACAGGCCTCAAGTGCTTTTTTCACCCTAATCGGCTTCCAGCTTCCTTTGCCAACCAGAACCAGTGTCCCGACCATGTTGCGCACCTGATGATGCAGGAACGACCGGCTTTCGGTGTGGATGCGGATTTCAAGTGGATCTTCGATGCTGCGCGTGACCTCAAGCTTCTCCAGCGTCTTGATTGGGCTGTTGGCCTGACATTCGCTGGCGCGGAAACTGGTGAAATCAAACGTGCCAATCAGGTGCTGGGCGGCTTCGTTCATCGCATCGATATCAAGCGGCTTGTAAACGCCCCACGCAAGCCCGGCTTCAAAGGTCAGCGGAGCCCGGCGATTGATGATGCGATACATGTAGTAGCGTTTTTTCGATGAAAACCGCGCATGGAAATCTTCGGAGACTTCATCGCACAGCTTTACCGCGACCGGGGCCGGTTTAAGGTAATGGTTGATCGCATTCATCACCGCGTCGGCCGGGTAATATTTCGGTAAATCGAAATGCACCACCTGCCCCAGCGCATGCACCCCGGCGTCCGTCCGGCCCGATACATACACGCGCACGAATTCACCGACGAAATCCTCGATCGCGGTTTCAAACACCTTTTGAACCGAAATCACTTCGTCCTGATACTGCCACCCGTGATAGGGGCGGCCATCATATTCGACGGTGCATTTATAGCGTTGCATGGGCTCTCAAAACTCGTTGGAACGCCTGAGCCTTCGGTTCAGGACGGCGCGCACCCGTTATATCCGGGCTGATAAAAGAAAACGAGGGGCTTTGACACCCCTCGTTCCAATCCTCACACAATAAATGCGTGATTATTTCAGATCGTCATTACCATAGCCAAGACGCAGACGCAGCGCATTGAGCTTAATGAAGCCTTCTGCGTCATGCTGGTCATAAACCGTGTCGGCTTCGAACGTGACGTGTTCTTCGGAATAGATCGAGTTCGGTGATTTACGTCCGGTAACCGTGACGTTGCCTTTGTAAAGATCAAGGCGCACCGTGCCGTTGACCGAACGCTGGGTATCATCGATCAGGCGCTGGAGGGCCTGACGTTCTGGCGACCACCAATAACCGTTATAGATCATTTCGGCATACCGCGGCATCAGCTCGTCTTTAAGGTGCCCCGCATTACGGTCCAGCGTGATGCTTTCCATCGCACGGTGTGCGGTGAGCATGATCGTGCCGCCCGGGGTTTCGTAAACACCGCGCGATTTCATGCCGACATAGCGGTTTTCAACCAGATCAAGACGGCCAATACCGTTCTTGCCCGCTACGTCGTTAAGCTTGGTCAGCAAGGTTGCCGGGCTCATGCGCTCACCATTGACGGCAACCGGATCGCCTTTTTCGAATTCAATTTCGATGGTGGTGATCGCATCGGGTGCATCCTTGGGCGATACCGTGCGCATGAACATATTTTCGTTGGGCTTGGTCCACGGATCTTCGAGCGCCTTGCCTTCGTAGGAAATGTGCAGAAGGTTGGCATCCGTCGAATAGGGCGGCTCATCGCCACCGGCTTTGTCAGCCGAAATCGGGATCTGATGTTTCCGGGCAAAATCCAGAAGTGCGGTACGGGAATTCAATTCCCACTCACGCCAAGGTGCAATCACCTTAACGTCGGGCTTCAGGCCATAATAGCCAAGCTCGAAACGGACCTGATCGTTGCCTTTGCCGGTTGCACCGTGTGAGACGGCATCGGCCCCAACTTCCTTGGCGATTTCGATCTGACGTTTGGCAATCAGCGGGCGCGCGATTGAGGTGCCCAGCAGATAGACACCTTCATACAGGGCATTGGCGCGGAACATCGGGAAGACGTAATCGCGGACAAATTCTTCGCGCAGATCTTCGATGAAGATTTGCTTCACACCGAACATCTCTGCCTTTTTACGGGCGGGCTCAAGCTCTTCGCCCTGGCCGAGATCGGCGGTGAAGGTCACGACTTCGCAGTTATACTGTTCGCGAAGCCACTTCAGGATGATGGAGGTATCAAGCCCGCCTGAATAGGCAAGCACCACCTTTTTGACCTGATCGCTCATTGCAGTGACGCCTTTCTTTTTCAATACACTTCAGGGAATGGCACACGCGTGCCCGGCTCCCTGTCATAGTTCCCTGCCATAGACGCAATCTGTTGATTGCGTCGGGCCCCGAAAAGCCTGTAAGGCGCTCCGACGGCTCTTTATGCAAAATCTGCTCAATCTTGCACAAAGAGCCCTAGACCTTGAGCGCGGAGTATAGGAAAACACTAGTGAGGGGCAAGACCCAAGATTGGGCTTGGTGCCAAAAAGGCGCAAAAACCCGTAAAATATTGCCTCGCTTTTGGAAAAAACCGCTCCGAATGCTCAAAAACACCGAAGAAACTGAAATAGACCTGCCCAAAATTGGCCCGCTGCCGGTCCGTTTACGGCCCAGTGCGCGCGCGTCGCGACTCAAACTGCGGATTGATCCGGCGTTTGACGGGGTCGAAATCGTCGTGCCCACCGGAATTTCACGAAAAGTCGCCCTTTCGATGCTGGATCAGCACAGCGATTGGGTAGCGGCCCACATTCAACGCTTGCCCGACCGGGTACAGTTCGTGCCCGGCGCGTGGATTCCGTTTCTGGGCGAAGACCACGCCATCCGCGCCGTCCCTGATGCCAAACGCGGGGTTTGGGCCGAGGCCGGGGTGATCTGGGTATCGGGATTGCCCGAACATACCAACCGACGGGTGACCGATTTCCTGAAAAAACAGGCCAAACTTGAAATCGCCCCGCGCGCCCAAGAATATGCCGACCAAATCGGCAAGAAAATCAATCGCATATCGCTTAAAGACACCCGCACCCGTTGGGGAAGTTGTTCGTCAAACGGCAATTTGGCGTTTAGCTGGCGACTCGTTCTGGCCCCCGAAGATGTGCTGGATTACGTCGTCGCCCACGAGGTCGCCCATCTTCAGGAACTGAACCACAGTGCGCGGTTCTGGGCCGTGGTGGATGATCTATATGGCCCGTCCAAGAAACAGCAACACTGGCTTAAACGAAACGGCTCTGCCCTGCATCGATATGGTGCCGGAAGCTAACTGAGTAAGTTAACCAACTCAATCCATACTGTCCTTACAGGATGCGTCCCATGCTGATCCCGATTGAAACACTGGCGATTTTTATCCCCACCGCCCTGGCGCTTAACATGACGCCGGGCAATGACATGCTGTTTTGTCTGGGACAGGGGATTAAATCCGGCCCGCGTGCCGGGAATGCCGCAAGCCTTGGGATTGCCACGGGTGCGATGATCCATACGCTTTTGGCCGGGTTGGGACTGGCGGCACTGGTTGCGGCCCATCCGGTTGCGCTTGAAGTGCTGCGCTGGGCTGGGATTGCCTATCTGGTATGGTTGGCCATCGGCGCTTTCCGCGCCAGAGATCAGGACCTTACCCCGGCGCAAACCAAGCGTTCCAGCACCTTTCGCGCATGGCGGGACGGGATTGTGGTTAATCTGCTCAATCCGAAGATCATCGTGTTTGTGCTGGCCTTCATTCCCCAATTTGTCGATGCGTCGCGGGGATCGGTGTTAGTACAGTTTTTGATTTTCGGCCTGATTCTCAATATCGGCGGGACGATGATCAATTGTCTGGTGGGGGGATTTGCCGGGAAACTTGGTGTGATATTGTCGCGATCAAAACGGGTGGCGCGCGGCTTTCAGATTTTTACCGGATGCGTGTTTCTTGGCCTTGCGGCCAAGCTGGCGTTTGATCGGCGTGGGTGAATAATCATCCGTATTATTCATTTTAGATGAATAATAACCTTCAGCCCAAATCGGACTGTAAACCATTCTTTACACCACACATCCGCTTTCACGCAGATGGGGCAGTTCTGCGCGCAAGAATCCAAGGAAGCTTTTCTCGACCGCGCTCAGTTCACGTGATGCGGTGAACAATGCCACGTCCCAGTCAATGACCGGCGTTAAGGTGCGCGCAACCACCTTGGTTTCATCGACCAGCAAGGCGGCAAACGGGTCAATCACCGCAATTCCGACATTGCGTTCGACAAGGCGTGAAATGGTGCGAATGGTCCGGGCCTCGACCGCGATTTTGCGCGGCCAGCCGGCAATCTGGAAAATATAGTCGATTTTGGTGCGCAAGGGTGAGCCGATCGACAGTTCGACAAAACGTTCGCCGCGCAGAAGATCAATATCAATCGTTTCAAACCCGGCCAGCCGATGCCCCACCGGCATCAAACAGACCGCACGCGACTGTGCGAGCGGGGTAACCACCATATTGGGGTCCTGCAGATCAAGGGTAATGCCAATCCCCAAATCACATTGCCGGGTTGTGACCATTTCAAGCATGCCTTCAAGCCCGGTGTCGGTGATGCTGATCGAGACATTGGGGTGGGCCAGTTTGAATTTTGCGACCACATCAAGAAGATAGGTATCAACATAAATCGGCTGTGCCGCGATGCGGATAGAGCCCAGCTGATCATTGGCAATCGCACGGGCCTGCGTTTCGATTTCATGAAGTGAGTTTAGCGACCGCAAGACAGTGACGTGAAACTGATGGGCCTCATTGGTCGGCACCAGTTGATTGCGTTTGCGGTTGAACAAGGAAAATCCGACAGACTTTTCAAAGCTGTTGAGCAAACGGCTGACCATTGGCTGGCTGATGTTCATTGCCTGTGCCGCCTTGGTGACCGACCCATGGGTCATAAAGGCATTGAAGCTTTCCAACTCGCGCAGGTTCATGTGACGGCCTCATTTTTTCAGTATGTAAATTAGTTATACTGGAATTAATTTTTTGCGCCAACAGTTATGGATTGTCTATGGATGGTGCATACAAAAAGAAAAGATCAAGGCTCAGGACCTATTAATTTGATTGGAATGGCAGACGTTATATTTGTGAAATCCAAGGAAAAGCCCGCCGGGCGGGCTGGTATCCCGGCCAAGGGGTTTGACGCAGGAGGTTGCAAATATAACGTCTGTCCTTTGGATTGGCCGGATTTGCACGGGCTACTTTGTCGCAAAACCTTGAAAGATGCATATCTTCCTACGGTTTTGCTCCGCGTATCCGCACAAATCCGGTCAACCATTCGAACCAAATTAATAGGTCCTGAGCCTCTCCGGCAATACTGCCACCACCACCCAGGGAGACATGAAAATGTTTCAAAAGCTCAAAAAAGCAGCCGGCGTAGCCGCCGCCATCCTTGCGACAACCACCATGATTTCGACCGCCCAGGCAGATGCCTATCCTGAAAAAGCCATTACGCTTGTTGTGCCTTATGGTGCCGGTGGTGCGTCAGATCTGGCAGGTCGTGCACTTGCCGAGACCGCACGTCATTACACCGATGATCAGCCGATTGTGGTTGTCAACAAGACCGGTAATGGCGGCATGAACGGTGCCCGTTTCGTGACCGAACAGAAACCCGATGGTTACACCCTTTTGCTGTCACGCGTTGGCATGGCGCTGTATCCGGCAGTCTACGAAGACAGCCCGGTCGCATGGGACGATTACACCTTCCTGGGTATTCTCGAATCGACCCCGATGATCCTGGCCGTGAATGCCAATTCCGACGTCCAGACCGTTGATGATCTGATTGCCAAGATTAAAGACAGCGACGGCGCAACCACCTATGCCGCATCCGGCCCCACCGCGATTGATGGCTTCTCGGTTCAGGCACTTCTGTCTGATCTTGATCTTGACCCGCTGACCGCATCCACCCTCGTGCCATACAAAGGCGGCTCTGCTTTGGCCGCAGCCCTTCTTGGCGGTCACGTTGATTTTCTGGCAATTGCCGCTGGCTCCCTGATGCCCCACATCGAAGCCGGTAAAATGCGTCCGCTGATGGTCTATTCGCCAAAACGTATGGCAGCCCTGCCGGACGTCCCGACGGCCAAAGAACTCGGCTATGCGCAAGCTGGTCAGGTTGGCGGCTGGAGCGGTCTGTATGCGCCTAAAGGTCTTCCGGAAGATGTTGTGGCAAAATGGACCGAAGTCCTTGGCAATGTTGCAACCGACGAACAGTGGCTCGACCTTGCAGCGAAACGTGGCTCGACCTCGGTCATCGGTGATGACGATCCGTCGGCTTACGTCAAAAGCCAGTTCGAACTTTATAACGGCATGGCCAAAAAGTTCGGCTACATCCAGTAAGACGTTTTTTAACGTCCTGTAATTTTCGACCTTAAATGCGAGACGGAACCATGAACCAAAATCGCGATTTCTATGCTGGACTGGTCGCGACGGTATTCTTTGCCATCGTCCTGTTCGTTCTGATCCCGATCTATGTGAAGGTTCCGTCTTTCATTCCCGGCTTTGCCCCGCCACCTGATATGTGGCCGCGCGTTGTTGCCGTGATTGGCCTTGTCATGGGCATTCTGGCCCTTGTTCTGGCCTTTCCAAAATCGCGCAAAGCCAGCGGTGAGCAGGTCACAAGCCTTGGTTTCTATGTGAACCGAAACAAGGTTTTCATAACCCGTTTTGCCTTGTTGCTGGTTCTGTTTGTCGCCTTTGTTTATGGCCTGCCGGTGATCGGTTTTGTGCCCGCAACCGTTCTTTTGCTCGGCATTCTGTTCCTGATGACCGGTAATTTCGGCAACAAGTTCTGGATGATTGGTCTGACGATCATTTTCCCGGTTTTGCTGTATCTGCTTTTTACCGAAGTCACCCATACGCCCTTCCCCGAAGGCATGCTGTTTTCCAACAGTCTTTCTGACCTCGTAACCCTGATCTGATCGAAAGCCCCATCGTTATGTGGAATGAATTGCTTTTCGCCTTCCAGTCTGTGGCAACGTTACCGAACTTCTTGGCGATGTTTGCCGGGATTTGGGGGGGCGTGATTATCGGCGCCATCCCGGGCATGACCGGGACGATGGCTGTGACCTTGGCACTGCCGTTTACGTTTTATCTGCCGCCGGTGACCAGTCTTTTGCTTTTGGTGGCGCTTTATAAAGGGTCAACCTATGGCGGGTCGATTTCCGCCATCCTGATCAAGACGCCCGGCACCGCATCAGCAGCCTGCACCGTTCTTGACGGTTACCCGCTGGCCCGTGCGGGCAAAGGTGGTAAGGCGCTGAACATGGCGCTGATTTCAAGCTGTATCGGCGACTTTATTTCGAACATTTCGCTGTTCTTCCTGGCCATGCCTTTGGCGATGTTTGCGCTGCGCGTTGGTCCGCCGGAATTCTTTATGCTGATGGCGTTTTCGCTGACCATTGTGGCGAGTATTTCCGGCCGTTCGCTGGTTTTGGGCATCATTGCGGCCTGTCTTGGTCTGTTGCTGGCAACGGTTGGTGAAGACATTTATGGGTCTTACCGGTTTGCCCTGTCCGAGGACATGAAATCGGGCCTTGGCATGGTGCCGGTGCTAATTGGCCTGTTTGCCCTGCCTGAACTGATCAAAATGATCGTGTTCCGCCCGGAAGACAACAGTCAGGCCATGAAGCTTGGCGATAACCGCCTGACCCTTTCGGAAGTCCGTGGATCGATCAAATCGATTTGCCGGGGGTCGGTCATTGGTGTGATCCTTGGCGCCATTCCAGGCATTGGCCCGTCAACGGCGGCCTTTTTCTCCTATAGCGAGGCGCGCCGGACATCGAAAAACGGTGACAAGTTTGGCGAAGGCGAACTGGAAGGCATCGCCGCATCAGAATCGGCCAATAACGGTGCCTGTGGTGCGACCATGATCCCGCTTCTGGCCCTTGGTGTGCCTGGAGATGTGATCACGGGTGTGATGCTGGGTGCGTTCATGATCCACGGCCTGACCCCGGGACCACTGTTGTTCCAGAACAACCTTGGCGAGGTTTATTCGCTGTTTATCGGCATGCTGTTTAGTTCGCTGTTCCTGTTTATCGCAGGCAAGCTGACGGCAGGTGCCTTTACCAAAATTTCGCGCATTCCGCAGACCCTGTTGCTGCCGTGCATTTTGATCCTGTGCGTTTATGGCATCTATTCCATCGGGGCCAGCCCGTTTGACGTCACGGTTCTGCTGGTGATGGGCGTTGTCGGCTTTGCCATGATGTTGCTGAACATCCCGGCCGCCCCGTTCCTGATCGCCTTTATCCTTGGCCCGATGTTTGAAGACAATATGCGCCGGTCGCTTGCGATTTCGCGCGGTGACCTTGGTGTCTTCTTCCAGTCCTGGATTTCATGGGGCTTCTTCATCCTGACCATTCTGTTTGTCACTTTGACCATTCGTCGCGAATGGAAGAAATGGCGTGACCGTCGCGCATCGGCGCAGTCGGCTTCCTGATCCGAGAAACGAGAAACATAAAATGAGCAAACCCAATATGTCCCGCCTCCATCATGCCATTGATCTGCTTGGCAAGTTGGTGGCGTTTGACACCACCAGCAAAAACTCGAATCTCGGTCTGATCCATTTTGTCCGCGACTATCTGGCGCAATATGGCATCGAAAGTACCCTGTTTCATGATGAAACCGGTGAAAAGGCCAACCTGCTTGCCACCATCGGGCCGAAAGGCGTTCCGGGCATTGCCCTTTCGGGGCATACCGATGTGGTGCCCGCGTTGGAAAACAGCTGGATCAGCCCGGCGTTTGAACTGACCGAGCGTGACGGCAAACTGTTTGGTCGCGGATCGGCCGACATGAAGGGTTTTTCGGCCTGTGCGCTGGCGATGATCCCCGAACTGGTCAAACGCGATCTTGCGATCCCGATCCATCTCTGCCTGTCCTATGACGAGGAAGTCGGCTGCATCGGGGTTGGATCAATGGTCGATCATTTGGCCGCCATGGAGACCCCGCCGCGTATTGCCGTGATTGGTGAGCCGACCGACATGAAGGTGATCAATGGTCAAAAGGGCAAATATTCCATGCGCGTGACCGTGACCGGGACAGCCGGACACAGCTCGTTTGCGCCCAACCATGTCAATGCCATCGAATATGCCAGCCGCGCAATTAGCATGATCGCGGAAAAAGCCCGTGATTTTGAAGAAAACGGTCCGTTTGACGATGATTTTACCGTCCCGCACAGCACCATGCTGACCACCACAATTGGTGGCGGCACAGCCACCAATGTGACGCCCGATCATTGCGAATTCACTTTTGAAATCCGCCACCTGCCCGAACATGACGCCGAAGCGGTGATTGCCGACATCCAGCAAGCCATCATGGAAACGCTGGACGTCGAAATGAAGGCCAAGGAACCGGAAACCGGATTTGCGTGGGAAAAGATCTTTTCCTACCCGGGGATGGGTGATTGCACCGATGCACCGGGCTTTGAGCTGGTCAGCAACATCATCCCCGATATTTCGGGCAAGGTGTCTTACGGCTCAGAAGGCGGTGTGTTTGAAAAGCAGGGCAACATCCCATCGATCATTTGCGGTCCGGGCAGCATCAAGCAGGCCCATAAACCCAATGAATTTATCGAGATTTCGCAAATCGAGGAATGTCTGGATTTCCTCGAAGCGCTCACAGATCAGGCCGTCGCGGCCTGATATCTCACCGCGGCGCTGCGTCACCCTCAGCGCCATCTGGCCGCGAAACATAAGGGAGCTTTTCACACCGAAAACCCCCTGAACCTCAAGCGCCCGACAGGTGAGAACTCCCTGGCTGCATCCACTCCCCCCACAGGATGCAGCCGCAAGCAAACCAAACTTGGACCGGCTCGTGAAAACGATGCCGGTCTTTTTTTGTGCCCGCGCGCAAAGAAGAAAAATAAAACTGTCCCCTTTTTTCTCATGGAGGGCTGCCGGAAGACCGCCGCCGGTCACCTGATCGGAAAAGGGGACAGATCTATTTTTGGACGTCAAAATCTTCAATGCTTTTGAGCGGTCGTCTCGAGAGCCTACTGACCAAAAATCAGCAGGCAGAGGCTTAATACAGCGCCAAGCATTGGAACCATGATTGGCACCTGAAAGATATGCGTGCCAACGGGTTCGATGCTTCCTTTGCGTTCGCGCCATTTGACGCGCACCAATGCCAGATTAACGATCACGAATACGGCCAAAATCAATTGCGAGGTCAGGGTTGCCAGCCCGGAGATATCGAAGTTCAGCGCCAGGATCGCGATGATCACCGCGACCAGGGCAGTGGCGATAATGGGGGTTCCTGTTCGTTCTGGCACATAGGCCAAAATCCGCCCGATCCGACCGGGAATGGTTCCCTGGTCGCCCATGCCGTAGAGAACACGGCTTGCCATGATCACCTGAATAACGATGCCGTTGAAGGTTGCGATGATCGCGATGGCGCTGACCACCGCTGGCGGTAAATTGGTTACGGCGCCAAACACCACGCCAAGCGGGGCACCCGATGTCGCCAATTCGTCAAGAGGAACACTTAGGACCGCGATTGCGGCGACCAGAAAGTACAGTGATGTCGCAATCACCAGCGTTATGAAAATGGCACGCGGCATCGTGCGTTCGGGTTCACGCACTTCTTCTGCGATATTAACCATGTCTTCAAAGCCAATGAATGCGAAGAAGGCAAGAAGACTGGCACTTAGGACGGTTGCCCAAACCTCGCCATCCAGAGTATCTGGCACGACGCTTGGCAATTGGCTGATCAGGTCGGGCTGGGTTAAAAACCCGCCTGCGATAATCGCAATCAGGCCGCCGATCTCGATCACGGTAAAGACCGCGGCGAACACCACAGATTCGAGGATGCCAATACAGGCGATCAGGGCAACAAACAGCAAAATCAAAAGGACCAGCCAGCCGCGATCGACTTCCAAAACAGGGCTCAGCAATGCCCCAAGATAGCCCGCACTGCCCAAACTGATCGTCGCCGATGAAACGATCCCTGCCAACATGACGATGCAGCCAACAATGAGCGCCATTATGCGCGAACCAAAGCCAAACTGGATGTAGGCGGATTCACCGGCACTCAGTGGCAAACGACCAACAAATTCAGAGAACGTCGCCGCAGAAAAGGCCATTACGATGGCGGACAAGCCAAAGGCCATTGGTGCATAAATGCCTGCCTGAGAGGCGGTCTCGCCAATCAAGACATAGATACCGGCGCCAATGGTGACACCCAAGCCGTAGAGCACGACCAATATCAAGGAAAGACGTCGCTTTAGCTTTGTCGGTCGGGGCTTAGGTACGGTTACAGTCATCGTTGTGCAGCCTTTGTCCAAGACGTTAAATTTAATGCCGACAAAAGGAGGAAGACTTATTTTTAAACCGAAAAATTCCTATGCTTTTGGGCGTTAGCACCCGTCATGGTTGCGCCAAGTGCCAGCGGATCATCTTGGCCACTTGATCAATACATCTTTGATGATCGCTCATTGGTAGCACGGATTTGGTCAGGGCGTTCTGATCAAAGCAAAAAAGGGGGCTGCCCCCTTTTTTACATCCCAAAATAAGCAGTTACTGCTTTTCATTGCCCGAGCTGTAGCCGGCGGTGAAATCGCGCCAGCTGTCATCTTCGCCCATTTTTTTCGACCGGGCCAAGGCGGCCTTGCCAAGCGATCGGACCGGCAAATTCTGATGGGCATGCAGCATGAAATCGTGCCAGAGCTTGGCCGGGAGATCACCGCCGGTGACTTCATCCATCGGACTGCCATCATCATTGCCCATCCAGACCCCGGCCACCAATTCCGCGGTATATCCGATGAACCACGCATCGCGATAATCCGATGTCGTGCCGGTTTTCCCGGCAGCGGGCCGGTCAATAATTGCGTTGCGGCCCGTGCCCTTGGCAATGACAGAAGCCAGCATGTTGTTCATTTCACCGGCATGCAGCGGGTTCATCAGGCGCGACGGGAAATCATCGGTGCGTTGATATAAGACCTCGCCGCTGCGTCCGGTGATCTTGCTGACGGCGTGCGGGAACACCGAAAAACCGCCATTGGCGACGATGGCATAGGCCCCGGTAAGTTCCAGCATCGAAACTTCGCTGGTGCCAAGGGCAAGGCTCGGTTCTCTGTTTAAGGTTGAGGACACGCCCATATCGCGTGCCTTCTGGATGACCTTGTCCAAGCCGACTTCCATGGCAAGCTGCACGGCAATCGAGTTGTTTGAGGTCGCAAGCGCATCGCGAATGGACATGGTGCCGTGGTGTTTGCGATCAAAGTTCCGCGGTTCCCAGCCATTGATCGAAATTTCGATATCGCGCATCCAGTCGTTCGAGCCCAAACCGTTGTCGAGCCCAGCCAGATAGGTAAACAGCTTGAACACCGATCCGGGTTGACGGCGGGCTTGCGTCACACGGTTATACTGACTTTCGAAATAGTCCCGTCCGCCAACAAGCGCACGCACCGCCCCATCAGGGGTCATTGCCAGAAGGGCGGCCTGACCGACGTGTTTTTGCACCGCACCGGGACTTGTAAGCGCACGTTCAAGGTTGAATTCGGCAACTTCCTGAAGACGGGAATCAAGCGTGGTGTGGACCTGAAGATCCTGATCGACATAGCCGACATAATCGCGCACACGATCAAGAACCCAGTCGGAGAAATAGCGCACACCCGGTCCTGTATTCGCCTTACGCGCGGTGCGCACACGGGTTTGTTTGGCCCGGTCTGCACGCGCCTTGTTCAGCGCCCCGGTCGACACCAAGGCATCAAGAACAAGATTGGCGCGCTCCGCCGCCTGAACCGGATCAACCATCGGATTATAGCGACTTGGTGCCTTTGGCAATCCGGCCAGAACAGCAGCTTCATAGAGGTTCAAACGCCGTGGATCGGTGCCAAAGTAGTGGCGCGCGGCCGCATCAATCCCGTACACGCCTGATCCGAAATAGATCCGGTTAAGATACAACGACAGGATTTGCTGTTTGTCGAATTTGAATTCAAGCCAGAGCGCCAGAAGGACTTCTTCGATCTTGCGGCCAAAACTGCGTTCGGGGGACAGAAACAGGTTTTTGGCAAGCTGCTGGGTAATTGTGCTGCCGCCTTCGGTAATCCGGCCTGCTGTCAGGTTGGCCCAGGTTGCGCGCAAAATACCGATGATGTCGATGCCAAAATGATCATAAAACCGGCGGTCTTCGATGGAAACGAACGCCTGACCGACATAATCGGGCAAATCACGTACTTCGACCGGATTGCCATACCGGTTGCCATAGGTGGCAAGTGTTGCACCATCGATACTGATGATCCGGATCGATGGTTTGCGTTCGCTGGCGACATCAAAACTGACTTTGTCGGGCAGCCCGTATCCGTAATAGGCCACGACACCACCGCCAAGCACCATGACCCAGATGCTGCCAAGGACGATGAAACGTGCAATGGCCTCTGGCCCGGGGATCAAATCGCCCATGCGCGAAAATAAACTGCCTTTGCGCTTTCCAGCACTGCTGACGCGTTTTTTCGTTTTGGATCCTTTGGCGGCCGCGCCCTTGCGGACGCTTTGCCGTCTTTTAAATTCTCTTTGGGCCACAAATGCACCTTTTGGTCAGATACGGGCGCACGGCAACTCGACCTGTCTCGTGGACATCATCGAGACATATGTCCCAACGGCCAGACAGACGAAGTCGCCGCGTTAACCGGCGTTTTTTATAGTGTTATGCCCCAACCGAGGAGGGAGTCCCCCGTCTCCCCGCTTTGCGACGGTTTTATCAATTATTGCCGTTCAGGTCGCGCTTCCACAGATCGTTCACCCCGTCGTTTTCCCGACGTCGCTGCGATGATGCACGGATCATTGAACGGATGGCCAGTCCATCATGCGCATCAAGCATAAATAACCGCCACAAAGACGCAAGCTCTACATCCCCGCGCACGGCCATTCTACTGTTATCGTCATTGCCGGCCCAGACCACCGTGGTCAGATCAGATGTAAACCCGACATACCACGCATCCGACCCCCCACCCGCGACCGTGCCATACCCGGCAAACGGCCGGTCCAGCCGTACTTGCGGATCGGTCACACTGGCGTAAAGCACATATGAGCCCTGAATGGCCTCATCGGTTAGTCTTTTTTCCTGAACCAGATCTTCGCGCTGATACAACACGGCTTCGTCAGTCCCGCCATAAGACACGCGGTTGATCACCGTCATTTGTGCCGGTTTGCCGGAATTTTGCGGCAATGTGTGAATGGCGGCAATTTCGCCCATCGTTACCGGATCAAGACCGACCACGGTTCGAATATCTGTTGAAAGCGGACTTTTGACACCAATCGCATGGATGTAATCGCGCACATCAAGCAAGCCGTAATGATCGGCAAGGGTTGTTGGCACGGTATTGACATCCCGGACGAAGGCTTCGCGCAGTGAAATCTGCCCCATATATTCGTGATCCGGATTGATCGGCCGCCATCCGGCAACCGCCATGCGATTGTCCCGGACCCATTGGGCCGGATCGCTGTTTTGGTTTAGCGCATAGTAATAGGTGGCGATTTTAATCATCCGGCCGGGCAAATGCCGCACGTCGGTTGCCCGGTTGCGCTGAAACGGGCTGTAATTCGCCCCACCGATGATCGCGCGAATACGCCCATCCGGGCTGATGGAAATAAGGGCGGTTTGATTGGCACCCTTGGGTTTGATGCGAATCTCGGAAACCTCGCGCACGACATCCTGGGCAAGCTTTTGCACCTTAAGGTCAATGCTGGTGACAACATCGATATCGCGGCTGCTGTAGCCGACAATATCGGCGACTTCTTCGAGAACCATGTCGACCAGATAGCCCGAGACAACATGTTCTTCGTATTGAACATCGAGCTTTGGCTCAAGCAATGTCAGGGCGGAAACCCGATCCTTCTCGATAAATTTGTACTGACCCAGTTTTGCCAGAATATCGTTGGCTTCCGCGGCGGTTTCACTGGAATGCAAAAGCGGATCGAATTTAACAGGATCGCTCATGGCGGCGGCCAGAACCGCGGCCTGATGCAGGGTTATGCGCTCCGCCGGGCCGCCGTACCAAAGGCGTGATGCCGCGGTAATGCCAAAAATGCCCCGTCCGATATAACTGCGTTCAAGGTAGCTGCGCAGGATGGTCTTTTTGCTGAATTTCATTTCCAGCCAAAGTGCGACGAGGAATTCCTGAAAATGGCGTCCCGCATTGTTGGCTTTGGTCTTAAAGAAGGTTCGCGCAACCTTCATCGTGATGGTCGACCCCGATCCTGGATCACCGCTAAAGATCCGGGCGAAATCACGGCCCGAAACGCCCATATGATTAAAGAAGTTCGGATCGGTTGCCGCGACAAAGACGTTTTGCACCCGTTCGGGGATGGTTGTCAGCGAGACATCCTGACTATACCGCCCTTCGACGGTTTCCAGCAACGCCCCGTCATAGCCCAGAATACGGACTTGCGGGCTGCGGATCATGTTGCGGCTGAGATCGAGGTTGGACTGAATGGAATACATAATGCCAAACAGCGATCCCACGACCAGCGTCAGGCAAAAGCCGATTGTGATCATCCGCCGACGCCGCATGCGCCGCCGTATAATCCGCATTTCGCGCTCGGCTATTTTCTGCATTGCGGAATTGGCTGCTGATTGCCCACCGCCTGTATGGTCTTCGTCTTCCTCGGCCACGCCAAAATTCCGTAAATTGCCCGTATTTTATATTGTTCCCCAACAGTAAAGCGACAAGCTGTTAAGAAAATACTTTAACGGTGACAATTAACCATACAAACGTATGGATTCCTGCCACCCGCCCCCCGAAGGACTGCTGTTGCGTTGTGATCTTGCGGATTTCTCTTGCCACATTGACATCCAATCCCCGATAAGATCAGCAGGGCAGGCGATGGCGTCGCCAGTGCAAAATGCGCGCCCGACATCACACACACACATCCTGAACGCCGGGATCTTGCTTTGTCGTTGTCAAGACAGGGGGAGGTCTCATCCCCTTTGAGGCAGCGCCGATAAGGAGATTTTGCGAATGGATCGTCCAGAATTTTACCGTTTCCATCAAGGTGACCGCATTCTGCCGTTTGCGGCGTCGGAATATGAGGCGCGTCTGTCCAAATTGCGCACCATCATGGCCGCGTGCGGTGTTGACGCCTGCGTTTTCACCTCGATGCATAACATCGCCTATTATTCGGGCTTTTTGTATTGCGCCTTTGGACGGCCTTATGCGTTGGTCGTCACACCAACCGACACTGTCACGATCAGTGCGGGCATTGATGCAGCCCAACCGTGGCGCCGGTGCCATGGGGATAACATTACCTATACCGACTGGCAGCGACATAATTACTGGCGCGCGGTTCGGTCTGTTACCGGGGTTGGCAAGGTCATTGGCTTTGAAGGCGATCATCTTAGCCTTGTGCAAAAGGCGTTGCTTGATGAGTTCCTTAACCCCGCCAGCAGCCGGGACATCACCGCCGATACCATGCGTCAGCGCATGCATAAATCACCCGCCGAAATCGCCCTGATCCGAAGCGGGGCACAGGTTGCCGATGTGGGGGGTTATGCCATTCGCGATACCATCAAGGAAGGTGCGCGCGAGATTGATGTGGCCATGGCCGGGCGCGATGCAATGGAACGTGAAATCGCCAAACGGTTCCCCGATGCGGAATATCGCGATACGTGGGTGTGGTTCCAGTCGGGCATCAATACCGATGGCGCGCACAATCCCGTCACGGCGCGCAAATTACAGCGTGGCGATATCCTGTCGCTGAATACATTTCCGATGATTTCGGGTTATTACACCGCCCTTGAGCGAACCCTGTTCGTCGGTGAGGTCGATGAAGCCAGCCTGAAAATCTGGCAGGCCAATGTCGGGGCGCATGAATATGGCATGTCGTTGCTTAAACCCGGTGCGTCCTGTGCGGCGGTGACGGAAAAGATCAACGCCTTTTTCGCGGAACGCGACCTTTTGCAATACCGCACCTTTGGCTATGGGCACAGCTTTGGCGTTCTGTCGCATTATTATGGCCGCGAAGCCGGGCTTGAGCTGCGCGAGGATATCGACACGGTGCTCGAACCCGGCATGGTGATCAGCATGGAACCGATGCTGACCATTGCTGACGGGCAACCCGGTGCCGGTGGCTACCGCGAGCATGACATTCTTGTCATCACCGAGGATGGAAACGACAATATCACCGGGTACCCCTATGGTCCGGATTTCAACGTGGTCGGTTAAGCCATCAACGTTGATCATGCATAAAAAAACGGGCCCGCACATGCAGGCCCGTTTTGATTTTATGCAGTTCATTTTCAACGCAGCGCTGGAAAATTCAAGCCACGCGCGGGCAGAGATATTGTTGCCGACAACACCGCCGCATCAGCTGGCAAATGCCAATTGAACCTTTACCGATTTGCTGCGATCCCGCGCAACTTCAAAGGCCTCTTTGGCGGTTTCAAGCGGGAAGGTCTGGGTGATGATCGGCGCGACATCGATTTCACCACGATCAATCATGCCAACAGCCTCGGCGAATTCGGTGCTGAAACGGAAGGTCCCGGTAATCGTGATTTCCTTGGCAACCAGGGGATTGAACGGTACGGGCATTTCACCGGCAACACCGACCTGGACAAGAATACCCTGCGGGCGCAGGGTGCTGATGGCTGTGCGCAATGCTGCAGGCGCAGCAGAACATTCCAGACACACGTCAAACTGCCCCTTTTCGGCTTCGTAGGGTGTGAGTTCGTCAGCGGCCTTGGCAATATTGATTGTCCGGGTTGCCCCCATTTTCCGCGCCACATCCAAGGCAAAGTCTTGCAAGTCGGTCACGACAATTTCAGCTGCCCCGGCAAGCTTAGCCGCCGCGGCACAAAGACTGCCAATCGGTCCCGCCCCGGTAATCAGGACCTTTTTACCCGAAAGATCACCGGCACGGGCGACCGCATGCAGACAGACCGCAAGGGGTTCCGCACAGGCAGCCCGGCCGATATCGGTTTGATCGCCAATGGCAAAACATTGGCCTTGGCCCACATTGACCAAATCGCGAAACGCCCCCTGAATATGGGGCATGGGCATGGCGGACCCGAAGAACTTCATGTTCAGGCAATGCTGTTGCAAGTTCTGCTGGCAATAACGGCATGTGCCGCACGGGTGACTTGGATTGATGGCAACCTTTTGCCCAACAGACAGTCCGCTGACATCCGGACCAAGTGCGACAATTGTTCCGGCGGCTTCATGGCCAAGGATGATCGGTTCGCGCACCCGGATCTGGCCGATCCCGCCTTCGAAGTAGTAATGCATGTCCGAGCCGCACACGCCACCAGCCCCAACACGGACAAGCACTTCATCCTTGATCGGATCAAGGGTGGCTTCGGTATCGATACGAAGATCATCTTGGCCATACAAACGGCAAACACGTGTTTGCATTGGTTACTCCATCAAGGACGGCAGCCAGGTTGACAGCGCCGGAATATAGGAAACAAGAAACAGGATCGTGATATTGGTTAACAGGAACGGTGCAAGTGCCCGGATCACGGTGGTGACCGGCGCCTTGGCGATGTTCGCGCAGATGAACATGCAAATGCCCACCGGCGGCGTTGTCAGACCAATCATCAGGTTCAGAACAGCAAACACCGCGAAGTGAATCGGATCGACGCCAACATTGGTCGCAAGGGTCAGAAGCGGCACGAACAGGATGATCAAGGCGGCAATCGTTTCCATGAACATGCCAACAATCAGCAAAACCAGATTGATCAGCAGGATCACGGCATATTTGTTATCGGTCACAGACAAGACCGCATCTGAAATCATCTGCGGAATGCGTTCCGACACCAATATCCAGCCAAAGACATTTGCCAGCCCGACAAGTGCGAGAATGGCCGCCGCAGTCACCGCACTGTCGATGACAATTTTCGGTACTTTACGCAAAGGCAGTTCACGATACACAAAACAGCCAACGATCAGGGCATAGAGGCTGGCAATCACAGCCGTTTCGGTCGGGGTGACAATACCGCTCAGCAACCCGCCAATGATCAGGCCCGTCATCGCAAGCGCCCAGAAGGCACCGGTAAAGGAACGGGCAAGCTCGCCAAAGCCCTGCCAGGGTTGGTGGGGGAAATTGCGTCTTACGGCAATGATGTAGCAGGTCACCATCATTGCAAGCCCCATCAGAATGCCCGGAATGGCACCGGCAATAAACATCTTGCCAACAGAAATGCCCGACAAGGCCCCGACAATGATCATCGGCATGCTGGGCGGAATGATCGGCCCGACTGTTGACGAGGCCGCAGTCACTGCCGCGGAAAATGCCGGGGTGTATCCCGCACGGATCATACCCGGGATCATCATGCCGCCAATCGATGCCGCATCCGCAACCGCCGTTCCGGAAATGCCGCCAAACAGCATCGACCCGGTTACGTTGGTCAGGCCAAGGCCGCCACGCATCCAGCCGACCATGGCATTGGCGAAACGCACAATGCGCGGTGTGATACCCCCGCCATTCATCAGATTTCCGGCAAGGATAAAGCCCGGAATACACAGCAGGACAAACACGTCCATGCCGGCAAACAGCTTTTGCGGGATGACGACAAGCGGGATGCCTTCAAGCAGAAGATAGCACAACGAAGACAGACCCAGTGTCACGGCAACGGGAAGGCCAATGACAAGGCCGAGGGCAAAAACGCCAAATAGAATTGCAAGGCTCATGGGAAGTCCTTTGTCGTATCTTCGGCTTTTCCATCAGAAACGCCGGCGATGATCCGGATCATGCGCAGAACCGCGAAAAGTCCGAGAACGGCAAGTAAAATGAACACAACGGCGTGAATGAAATCCATCCGAATCCCAAGTGCCGGCGAGGTCTGGAGGACACCAATCGAAACGAACATCCATGCCGGAAACAGCAAGACCAAACAGAATCCCGCGGTGAGTGCTGCGGAAACAAACATCAACCAACGCTGGATCGGCAACGGCAGCAAATCGCAAACGATGTCGACGTTTACCAGATCACCATTACGAAACGACAGCCCAACCCCGAAGGCGGCAAGAAACAGAAGCGCATAACGGGTGAGTTCTTCTGTCCAGACAGGAGAGCTGGGCAAAAAGGTTCGCGAGAATACCTGTGTCAGAACAGTAAAGATCAGAAGGCCGAAAGCGGCCCCTGTTCCAACCCGGCAAAGTGCAATGATGAACGCGTATAATCTGGCTGAAAGCACGTTACTTCCCCGTCGGAAAAGGTTCGGCCGCAATCACGCGGCCGAACCGGCAATACTCAGTTTGCGAAAAGATCTTCGACAATCGGACGGATTTCGTCGGAGACATTTGCCAAAACAGCGTCTTTGGCCTTCGAAGCAAAGGCTTCTTTGTCAATTTCGACAAAGGTCATGCCCTTGGACTGCAGTTCTTCTGTCAGACGTTCCTCGTCGGCAGCAAACAGATCACGCTCGTAGGCTTGTGCGCGTTTTGCGGCTTCCATGACGGCGTCCTTGTCGGCATCCGACAATTTACCCCAGGTGATTTCCGAGATGGTCAGGTAAATCCACGAACGGACATGCTCGGTCTTGTTCACGAATTTCTGGACTTCATCGAAGCTTGCCGATTCAATCAGCGCCAATGGGTTTTCCTGTGCGTCGATGGTACCAGCCTGCAAGGAGGTGAAGACCTCGGAGAACGCCATTGGTGTTGGCTGTGCCCCCAGCGACTTCCAAACATCAACGAACAGCGGAACGTTTGGAACGCGCATTTTCAGGCCATCCAAATCATCAGGAGACTTGATCGCGCGGTTGGATGTCAGGTTACGAGGACCACGGGCAAAATAGGCGATTGGACGGATGCGGGCCTTTTCGATGATCTGCTGTTCAATTTGATCACCGATTTCACCGCTGGCAACAGCATCCATGTCTTCAAGCGTTTTATAAGCGTAAGGCACAGCAAGAAGTGCTGCCTTTGGCGCCCAGTTCTGAAGGCTTTCACCGGTAATTGTCATGTCGACGGCACCAAGCTGCATGCCGTTGATCAGGTCAATTTCCTTGCCAAGCGTTTCATTCGGGAAGACCTGAACTTCAATACGGCCATCGGTGAGGGTTGAGAGATCCTCGCCAAATTTTACCGCGGCCTTGTGCCAGGCGTTCTGTTCGTTGGCCAAGTGGCCAAGCTTGAGCGTCATCTCTGCTGCGATTGCAGAGTTGCTCATAATGATGGCAGCGGCGCCGGCGAGTATCAGTTTTTTGGTTGTTTGTATTGTAAGCATCTGTTCCTCCCTGTTTGGTGATGCCTTAGGGTGACGACGCAATCGTGTCGGCGTCGTCGAAGAGCTCCGTTCTGGAGCGCGCAATATCAGGCAGCGTATGCAAGATTTCACGAAGGTGTTCACGCATGGCTGCACTGGCTTGTTCGGGATCACGCGATGTGATGGCCGAAACAATTTGGACGTGCTGATCAATGATTTCTTCCATCGGAAACTGGAAGTAGCTCAGGTAACGCACGCGGTCGAGTTGGGCACGGACATCCTCAACAACCTTCCAAGCGTAGGTTTTTCCCGCTGCTTCTGCGAGGCTGCGATGGAAGTCGTGATCAAGTTTCAAGAAAGCACGCGCATCGCCTTTCATCGCTTTGCGCTGATCGCGGATCAGATTTTCAAGATGCCCCAAAAATACGTCGTTCGGCTCTTGGGCGACGAAGCGCGCGATATCGGCTTCGACCGCCTCACGGACAAAGCGGGCGTCAAGAACAGCTGCGACAGAGATTTTTCTGACATACGTGCCGCGTTGCGGGCGAACCTCTAAAAGACCTTCGTCAGAAAGTTTGATGAACGCTTCGCGGATGGGCTGGCGGCTAACATTGTAATGTTTTGCCAGTTCGGCTTCGGACAGGCGCACACCGGGCAACAAATCCGCACAAACAATCCGTTCACGGATAATGCGGTGGATCTGCGGCCCGACGGCCTGATCGTTCGTTACTTCCCAGTCGTTTTCTTTGGGGTCGCCCATCAAACTCTCCTTGCCTTTCTGATTCATGATGCATACTACCATACTAGTCAACAAAATTATGCCGTGATATCATCCAAGCAGTTATAGTAGCTATTGCAGACACCACGCCAACACAGAGAGAAGCACATGAAACAAACCTGGAGATGGTTCGGCCCGCACGATTTGGTCAGCATTGACGATATTTGTCAGGCGGGGGCGCACGGCGTGGTATCCGCCCTTCATCACATCCCCAGTGACGTGGTCTGGACTCCGGACGAAATTGCCAAGCGTCATTCAGAAATTGCGACCATGAAAGACGGTTCTGCGTCTGGCCTAACCTGGGATGTTGTTGAAAGTCTTCCGGTATCAGAATCGATCAAACGTCAGGTCGGCCCATGGCGAGACCATATTGACGCCTATAAGCAAAGTTTGCGTAATCTGGCGGATTCCGGGATCAGTATTGTTTGTTATAACTTTATGCCCATCCTTGACTGGACACGTACTCATCTGAACTGGCGCCTGTCAAACGGGGCGACCTGCATGCGATTCGATCTGGTTGATTTTGTCGCATTTGACCTGTGCATTCTTGGCCGTGCGGGTGCGGAAAATGACTATCCTGCCGAAATCATTGCCGAGGCAAAAACCCGGTTTAATGCAATGTCCGAAGACCGGCGCGCTGAACTGGAACGCACTGTTGCCTTTGGCCTGCCGGGGTCCGTGGAAAACCTGACGCTTGATGATCTGCGCGCGTTGCTTCAGACCTATGCCGATATCGATGCCGATACGCTTCGTGCAAATCTGGTCGCATTTCTTGAAGAAGTTGTTCCTGTTGCACGTGAGGTCGGCATTCGCATGTGCTGCCATCCTGATGACCCGCCCTTTGGGCTTTTAGGGCTGCCCCGGGTCATGTCAACCGAGGCCGATTATGCCTTTGTCATGCAGGCCGTGGATATTCCCGAAAATGGCATCACGCTTTGTTCGGGATCACTTGGTGTGCATCCGGGCAATGATTTGCCCGGTATGATGAAACGCTGGGGGTCGCGCGTACATTTCATTCATTTGCGGAACACCAAACGCGAAGGCCAGAATCTGCCGTGCAGCTTCTATGAAGCCGAACATCTGGATGGCGATACCGATATGGTTTCGCTGATTGAGCAGATCCTGCGCGAGGAAGCGTTGCGCAAATCCGCCGGACGACCCGACTGGAACATTCCCATACGCCCAGATCATGGTCAGGACATCCTTGATGATCTGAATCGCAAGGGGCAACCGGGATATCCGGCGATTGGACGCCTTAAGGGGTTGGCCGAACTGCGTGGTGTCATGACGGCATTGTCGGCACGATTTGATCGGCTTGGGGGTTAAAAAATGAACACCTCTGATCCTTCTGATGTGACTTTACACCCCAATCCCGCCGATGCCGCCGATGCCGCCGATGCCACCAAGGCCGGTATCGTGCATATCGGTATTGGCGCATTTCATCGCGCCCATCAGGCGGTTTACACCGATGCAGCAATGGCCGCCAAAGGGGGCAACTGGGGCATTATCGGTGTCAGTTTGCGCAGTACGGATATTGTTGATGCCTTAAATGCGCAGAACGGTACCTTTACATTGATCGAACGCCACCCGGACGGCCCCAAAGCCCGTAAAATTACCAGCATATCGCATGCAATTGCCGCCGCACGGGATATCGCACCGGTTTTAGGTGCGCTTGCCGACCCGGCAATTCGGATCGTGACCATCACGGTAACCGAGAAGGCTTATGGCATTGATCGCGTATCGGGGACGGTTCAGACCGAACATCCTGCGGTGAAACATGATCTTGCCAACCCTGACACGCCTTGCGGACTTCTTGGCTTGCTTGTTGCCGGACTAAAGCGTCGCAAGGACGCTGGTGTGCGGGCCTATACAGTTGTGTCATGCGATAACCTTCCATCAAACGGTCGTTTGCTGCGTGCGGGTGTGATTGATTTTGCCAAGCATCTTGATCCCGATCTCGCGATCTGGATCACGGACAATGTTTCTTTTCCCGAGACCATGGTCGACCGGATTACCCCGGCGGCAACAGCGGCGACCCGTTCTGATGCCAAGCATTTGACGGGCCTTGATGATCCTGCGGCAATTGAAACCGAGCCGTTCTCTCAATGGGTGATTGAAGACGCCTTTTCCGATGGCAGACCGGCATGGGAAGAAGGCGGTGCGATCCTTGTTGCCGATGTTGAGCCCTATGAGCGCATGAAGCTTCGCATGCTTAATGGCAGTCATTCGCTCATCGCCTATATGGGGCAACTGGGTGGATACCGATATGTGCGCGACGCGATGGCAAGCGATGCCTTTTCGCGTCTTGTGACGCTGCATATGGAAAATGCGGCGGCGACGATGCCACCCTTGGCCGGGATTGATTTTTCCGATTACGGTGCGGATCTGGTGGCACGGTTCGCCAATCGCGAAATTGCCCATGAAACCAACCAGATCGCGATGGACGGTACAGAAAAACTTCCGCAGCGGATTTTTGCGCCCGCCTGTGATCTGCCACCGGGAAGCACCCGGCTGGGCACATTCGCGCTTTGTTTTGCCGCGTGGTTGGCCGTCATGCACCACCGCATTAACGCGGACAAAATCAACGAGATTGCCCAACAGCTCAATGATCCGCGTGCCGATGAAATTATCAGTGCCTTGGGCGATCATCAGGACCCGGCAGTCATTTATGAAAAACTGGCGCATTTGCCGGGATGGATGCCCCAACAGTTGCAAGACGATGGGGTATGGCGCAGTGCTGTGATCGCGCGACTGTCCCTATTGATGTCAGATGGTGCGGATGTGGCAATCAAGCGTGAGCTTGCCATATGACACTGAAGCGATTTGTCGCCGTTGGCGAGTGCATGATTGAGATGTCGGGCGGTACCGATGGTCATTGGAAAATGGGCATCGCGGGCGATACACTTAATACAGCTTGGCATTTCCGTAACGCGACGAATGATCGCGACTGGCAGGTCCGTTATGCCACCGCCCTTGGCGTGGATCGATATTCAGACCAGATTTCAAAGTTCATTTCCGATGCGCGGATTGACGTTAGTGCCATCCAGCGCCTGCCGAGGGAACGTCCGGGTCTGTATCTGATTGATCAGGAAAACGGCGACCGGGTTTTTACCTATTGGCGCGAGAATTCTGCGGCGCGAAAGATGGTTGACGATATCTCGATGCTCACGGCAGCATTTCGCGATGCTGATGTCATCTATTTGTCAGGCATTACGCTTGCAATTCTAAGCGAGGACCGGCGCGCGGCATTGATTGATGTCCTCCGACAACAGCCGACACAAACCCAGATTGCATTTGATCCCAATATCCGATCGGCACTTTGGGAAGATCAGCAAGCATGTAAAAAGGCACTGTCTGAAGTTGCGGCGATCACAGACGTGATCCTTCCCAGCTTCGATGACGAGGCGGCACTGTTTGAAGATCGTAACCCGGAAGAAACAGTCATGCGCTACCGTGATCTTGGCGTCGCCGAGGTCGTGGTCAAGAATGGTAAGGAGCCGTGCACTTTTCTAAAGGATGGCCATACGGCATGTCTTGAGACCCCGCCGGTTTCAAACGTCGTTGATGCCACCGGGGCGGGTGATTCGTTCAACGCCGCATTCTTGGCCGCACGGTTTGACGGCAAAGAGACCGCAGATGCCATCCGACATGGGCAAGCCTTGTCGGCAAGAGTAATTCAGACACATGGCGCATTGCTGACGAGAGAATGAATTGAACCTTGAAGCCACTCACAAAGTGGTGGTCTTTGCTGCACGCGCTTGATCAGATCAATGCAGTTTGCGTGCTATTCCGCGCCAGCCGGAAAGTGTCAAAGAACCTGTTGCCCGATGTGGCTTGATGAAATGGCTTCTCGCAGTTTTTCCGGTGCGATTCCGACCTTGGCACCAAGGGAGGTCGCTTCGGAAAAGAGGTCGGCATAGGACAGGTTGATGAAATTCATCAAAAGTTTCATCTTGTGACCTTCGCCAGTCTCGCCGATGCGCGTGATGGTTTCTGCCCAGCATGCGATGACAGGCCGGATATGTGGCAGAACATCCCTGTCACAGCCAAGCATCGTGCTCAATTGACCGGCTTCGGCCTTAGCGGGTGTGCCCGCCATCGGGGCATCGACAAAATGGCCGCCCTTTGCACGCAATTGGGCGGCGAGCCGTTTGGTCATATCAGGATCCGAGGTCGAGGTATCGACAACGATCAGGCCCGGTTTCGCACCCGCCAGAATACCGTATTGTGACCGCATGATCACTTCAATCTGGGGCGCGTTTGAAAGGCAGATATGGATGATGTCACACACTTCGGCCAACTGTTTCGGGTTGATTGCCTCTTTCGCGCCCATCGACACAAGGTGTTCGATGGGGGCGCGGTTGGAACGCCCGCGCACCCACAATTCATAGCCGCCCTCGAGGATGTTTTTGGCCATGCCATGCCCCATAAGACCAAGGCCGATAAAGCCGATAACCGGTTTATTACGCATATGATCTCTCCTTTATTTCTTATGGAACTTTACGCGACGGCAACCCGTAACCCCGCCCGGATCGTATCAGTATGCCCGTTCACGAATGGCAATTCCGCGTTCCACTGATTTTCACGCTACGTTCCGTTAATCATTTGAAATAAATGATAAATATGGATGCATTTACATCTGGAGAAAGCGAAGAGTGCCCGAGGGAGGTCAGGCACTCTTCTCTAAGATGTTCGTATTTCATTCCTGCGCGACTTCAACCCGGTTCGGGAATTTGGATCGCCGGGTTTTTGCGCAAGAAACAAACATCTCATGGGGTCGCGGCCGCACTGTTGACGTGAATGGCATAAACACTTGTTGTTGCGGTAATCAGCAACTCGTTGCCACGTGGGCCACCAAAGCTCAGATTGGATACGGTTTCAGGAACCAAAATCTTACCAAGCAGTTCACCGCCCGCATCAAAGCAGTGCACGCCATCTGCTGCGGAGGACCAAACATTTCCATGACAATCGACCCGAAACCCGTCCGGTATACCCTTATCAATCGTTGTAAAAACACGACCATTTTCAAGCATGTTATTGGCATCGACATCGTAAACACGGATGACCGACGGCACGCTGTCATCGTGACTTGATCCTGATTCCGCAACGTAAAGCAGCTTCTCATCTTGCGAAAACGCCAGGCCGTTTGGCTGGGTAAACTCCGTTGTGGCCTGCCATAGTTCGCCCGTTTCAGGGTCAAGACGGAAAACGTTGCGATGGCTTTGTTCGGGCGTGGATTTATGGCCCTCGTAATCAGAGAGAATGCCGTATGTCGGATCAGTAAACCAAATCGATCCATCAGATTTGACCACCACGTCATTTGGTGCGTTGAGCGGCTTACCGTCAAACTGATCTACCAGCGTGGTGATTTTACCATTATGTTCGGTCCGGGTGACGGATCGCGTCCCATGCTGGCAGGTGATCAGACGCCCTTGCCGATCCTGGGTATTGCCGTTGGCAAAGTTTGAATTGTCGCGGAAAACATTGACGCTACCGTCACACATCCAGCGATAAATTTTCTGATTGGGAATGTCGGAAAACAACAGGCACTGATGTGCTGCGAACCACACAGGTCCTTCGGTCCAGAGGTGCCCGGTCGAAATCCGGCGCAACGCGACATTTGCCAGAATAAGATCACAAAAACGCCGATCGATAATTTCATATGGCCCATTCATACCCGACGCCCCCGCTTACTGGCCAGTACGACCACAGACACAATAATCAACCCGGTCAGCATCAAGCGGACCCCGGCACCAAGCCCATAGGAATTGAGCATCGACACAATCAAAAACATGAACAATGCTGCCGCCCAGATGCCCGGAACATTTGAATTCCCCCCGGCAATCGACGACCCGCCAATGACAACCACGGCAATCGACATCAGCATATATTCCGTTCCCATGTTCAGGTTCGCCCCGCCAGAGAAACTGGCCAGCATGAACCCGGCCACACCCGCCAGAACGGCACAACTCACATAGACCCCGAAACGCACGGCATTAACCGGCACACCGCCAAGGCGTGCTGCACGTTTGTTTTGTCCGGTTGCCAATATCCACCGCCCTGCAATCGCCTTTTCCAGAACGCACCAGGCCAGAACAGACACCAGCAACGCAACCCATGCAGCATTGGGAATGCCAAACGTCCCACCGGTTGAAAAATCGGCAAGAACTTCTGGCGGTTTGATCCGCAAACCGCGGTTTGACCAGATCGCCAGTGACTGGAACAGGAAGGACGACGACAATGTTGCAATGATCGGCGGAATACGCAGCAACATGATCAGGGAAAAGTTAAACAGCCCGCATCCCAGACCAACCCCGATTGCAATCGCAAGGCCCGGAACAACAAGCGCCCCATCTGTCGCCATGAATTTCAACGATAATGTCGCAGCAAGGGTCATGCTTGCCGGGATCGAAAGATCCACATTGCCCGGCCCAAGTGTCACAACAAACATTTGCCCAATGCCAACAATGACGGCAAAGGAAGCAAAGGTGAATGCGGCATAAAGCAAGGCGCCCGCCCCGCCGCTGCTTGAAACAACCATCAGCGTTGCAATATAGGTCGCCCCTGCCGCGATATAGGCCCAGATCCAGGCCTTTCGCGACACCATACCCAGCAGGTAACGCGCACCGCGCTTTTGATGCTGTGTCTCGCCGGTTTTGTTCAACATGCTCATATCAGTGCCTCCCGTCGGGTAAAGACAAGACGCACAGCCAAAACGATGATCAGGATTGCCCCCTGCGCACCGATTTGCCAATCGGGCGAAAGATGCAAGAACGACAGGAAACTGGCCGCCAATGTAAGGGTAAGGGCACCGATAACCGCCCCAACAGGCGATACCCGCCCGCCGGTGAATTCACCACCGCCCAAAATCACACCGGCAATCGATAGCAGCGTGTAACGCAATGCAATATTGGCGTCCGCCGATGTCGCAAGGCCGACAAGCGCCATGCCCGACAACACACAGAAAAGTGCCGCCACGCCGTAAGCAAATGCCTTAAGCCCCATAACCGACCAGCCGGACCGTTCAATCGCCTGTTCATTTCCGCCAACGCCGCGCAATAAAACACCCAGTGCTGAACGTTTGACGAAGTAATGCATGATCGCCGCAATCACGATCGGCGCAATGATTGCCACAGGCAGGAATGGCGTCTTTGCCGTCATGAGTGCGCGCAACCAATCAGGTGCCGATCCCCCCGGGGACGGCAGAACAAGGACGGCCATGCCCGACCAGAAAAACGACATGCCAAGTGTCACAACGATTGCGGGCAAGCCGCGCGCATAGATGATGGCGCCCATCGCGGCATAGACAAGGATCGCGCCAAACAGGATCGCGTAGCCGACCACGGGGTCGGTTTGTACGAAGGTCGCCGTGATACAGGCGCAGAAACTGACAAACGTGCCGATGGACAAATCAATGTCATTGACCATCAGGATCATCATTTGGGCAATCGTTGCCAAAACAACCGGAACAGCGAGATTAAACAGAAGATTAAGCCCGAAATAGCTCATGGCGCGTGGCTGCATATAGAAAACGGCTGCCAACAGAATTGCCAGCGACAAGACCGGTAATAGGATGCGCAAATGATCGCGGCTCATTGACCAGCCTCCTGCATTTCAAACGATGCGCGCAGCATGTTTTCTTCTGTGATTTGATCGCCTTGCAGTTCGGCGGCAATTTCGCTGTCACGAAAAACAAAAACGCGATCACATTCGAGAATTTCGTCGGTCTCGGTCGAATACCACAGGAAGGTCCGTCCCTTTTCAGCTTCGGCACGAATCATGCGGTAAACTTCCTTCTTGGTACCAACATCAACACCACGCATTGGGTCATCCATGACGACAATCGGGGCCGATGAAGCCAACGCCCTGGAAAACAGTACTTTTTGCTGATTACCGCCAGACAGGGACAAAATCGGATTTTCAAGATCATCTGTTTTTATGCCGATCTTACGGTGCCATTCGTCGGCAACTTTCCGTTCCGCTTTGCGGTCGACAAGGAACGTTCGACTGAACTCAACCAACGTTTGCAAACTCAGGTTTCGCATGATGGACCACAAGGGCATGACACCGTCGCGGCTTCTGTCGCCAGCAACAAAGACGACGGCGGGATCACGTGACGCAGACCAGTCCGATGTGCGGGCCAAGAAACACTGCGCCAAAGCTTCTGCCTGTCCATGACCGGCCAGTCCGGCCAGTCCAACAACTTCGCCCTGACGTGCATTCAGACCGTTTTCCATGCGCAAAACTTCCGGTCCGAATTCCTGTCGTTTTTTGGCTCCGGTAACTTCTGCTGTGTCTGGCACGACATGGCCCATCGCATCGACAAGGCCATCGCGGGTAAAATGCCGCGCTGCGTTGTCTTGGATGATGAAACCGTCTTTCATCACAACAATGCGGCTGGCGACATCAAAGATTTCACCCATCATGTGGGAGATAAAAATGATGGCACCGCCGTCAGCACAGAACTTCTTGATATAGGCAAGTAACTGATCGGCAATCGCGCCATCAAGGGACGATGTCGGCTCATCAAGGATCACCAGCCGCGCGTCGATATCGCGCCTCGAAAATGCAATGGCAATTTCCACCATCTGGCGGTCGGCAATCGGCAAGTCGTCAACCACGCTATACGGATCAATCGCGTTTCCCGGAAAAACCGCATCCAGCGATGCCCGTACGGCAGACGCAGCATTTCGCCGCCAAGCTCGCCTCGGCATGTTGCGGTAGGGAATGCGATAGTTCTCCAGAACGGTGAGGTTTGGACAGAGCGAGAGTTCCTGAAACACACTGCGTATTCCGGCATTTCTGGCCAGCAGGGCATTGCGAAAATCTGCCGCACTTTGCTCGCCGTCATAACTGACGTCGCCGCGCGTTGACGATAAACGGCCATTAATGACGTTTACCAGTGTCGATTTACCCGCACCGTTATGGCCGACCACCCCAACGCATTCGCCCGGCAGGATGGTCAATTCAACATCGTTGAGGGCCTTGACTGCGCCAAAGGATACCCCGACATCGGCAAGAGTAATGATCGGCACCTTTTGGGTGCCGATCATTTTCTGGTTTTCCACCATAATCCTATCGCCTTACTTCGCCGATTCAATCAGGCTTTTCGCGTCATCGAGCGAGTATTCCACATTGGCAACCGAGCCAACCGGCGTTTCAGCAAGAATCTCTTCGAGCGTGTCCTGATCGACGCGCAGGAATGGCACGGTCAGGTCTTTGGGGACTTCGTTGCCATCAAGAACCTGCTGAGCAACCCAGAACGCCAGCGTACTGACACCCGGCGCAATGGAAAGAGATGTGGTTTCATACCCATTTTCATCTTTCTGTTCTTTCCACCAGTCCAGTTCATCGCGACGGTTGCCCATAACGATGGTCGGGGTCGGACGGTCTGCTGCGGCAAACGCCTGAGCCGCACCGTATCCGTCGCCACCCTGCGTTACGACAGCCTTGATTTCCGGAAGGCTGGGAAGAATACCGGCAACGGCCTTCTGCGCGACATCCTGTGCCCAGTCACCATGCACGGACCCAACAATCTTGAAGTCGGTGTTGGCAACTTCTTCGTGAATACCAGCACTGATTTCATCATCAACAAACACCCCGGCAAGCCCACGGATTTCAAGAAGATTGCCGCCTTCCGGGTAGCGTTCTGCGAGATACTTGACCTGATCGCGACCCATTTGTTTGAAGTCGACCGCAATACGCCATGCACATGGTTCGGTCACGATGCCGTCAAAGGACACAACCGTAATACCCGCATCACAGGCCTCTTTGACCGCACCATTGATTGCGGTTGGCGATGCAGCGTTTACAACAATTGCGTCATACCCCTGCAAAATCATGTTCTGAATCTGGGCTGCCTGTTCAGTCGCCTGATTTTCCGATGTGGTGAAGGCATCAGCCGCGGCAACGTGGCCCTCTTCGATTGCCATGTAGGCAACCTTTCCCCAGCTTTCCAGCATGGCTTGACGCCAAGAGTTACCGGCGTAGTTATTTGAAAGAGCTATCTTTTTTTCAGAAGTGTCGGCCATTGCTTGACCAGACACCAACACAAAGGTCCCGGCAACTGCGCCGAGAAGCATTGACTTGAGTTTCATTTTTCCTCCCTGACGTGACTGCGCCACGTCGTGACTTGAACGAGCCGTTTTGAACGACATTTGATTTGTTTTATCATTAGAAAGGCGATTTTGGGTTATTGCATTTAAACCGTAAAGAGCACTCACCGCACCAATGCTGCGGGACCACCCCCCTATATTGCGGGTTCCCGCAAGACAGTCCTGCCCTATCGCAATATGATGATTGACGGAGGAAATATTCATGTCGGATCTTGCCCATTATCTGCGCATTTCCAATCTTCTTGCAGGCAATCTAAATATCCACACCGCGTTAGGGTCCGTGAAAGCCGAAATCGACAAGATTATTGAATTTGATCATCTGGATATCTGCTTAACGGATACCGACAAGACGTGGAACACGTCCTATGAAGTCGGCCTTCAAACAACCTGGAGCACCTCCAGAACGTTGGTAAGGCAGTCGCCGGTGCGTGATATTCTTTTGGGAAAAACCGATCACCTTTTGACGGGCAATGCTCTTAATGATCCGCGGTATGTTTTCCCCGGTGCGGAAAGTGCCCCCATCCTGCATCACGAATTTCGCAGCCGGGTCAATGTCGCGATGAAGGTTCTGGGCGAAGTTGTCGGATCGCTTAATTGTTCGTCGAAAAAAGAAAACTTCTATGACGAACGTCATGTCGAGCAGGTCCGCATTCTGGCCGATATGCTGGCACCTTATTTTTATGCGTTGCGGGCCAATGAAAAAGCCAACACAGAAGCGGTATTTCGGGCCCGAATTTTGGCGCGCGAGGAAGGGTTAAGGCTTGGGGCGCTGAGCTTAACCGATGCGCTCGAAGCTGAACGTCAACGGATCGGGATGGATCTGCATGATCAGACACTGGCCGATTTGACGCGCATAGCACGCGATATCCGCCCGGGTCTGACAACTGTGCAGCATCATCGCCTGCAGCAGCAGATACAGAACATGATCCAGGACTTGCGCGACATCATCGACACATCGATCCCGACAATCCTTGAACTTTTTGGCTTTCAGCATGCGGTACTGACCCATATGGAGCGGGCCGTCAGCCGCGACTGCACGCCACAGTTTGACGTCGAAGACCAGACAGGCGGAAAGGTCGACGCATTACCCGAAACCACCCGAATTGCCATTTTCCGGATATGTCAGGAAGCCATCAATAATGCCGTACTCCATTCAGGAGCAACGCATATTTCGGTTGTTGCATCGTGTCAGGATCCGCGCGGAGATTTGAAAATCGAGATTTGCGACAATGGCCAATTCCAGACCCGTACGGGAAAACCCGGCAGTGGTTTCGCCCATATGAAAACCCGCGCGCACCTTATAGGTGCAAAGTTTGAACACAGTACCGAAGATGGGACGCGAATAACCGTAAAGCTGCCTCAAACAGCACAAGAAGCCGAAAGGGCCGAACATGAAGATTTTGCTGGTTGAAGACGACAAGATGCATGCCGATTTCCTAAAGGAAATTGTCGAAAATGCCCTGCCGGAACTCAACGAAATCCTGATTGCGCGGGATGGTAAAGAAGCCGAAGTCCTTGCACAGCAGTCCGGAACGACGGCCATCGTGATGGATTTGCGCATGAAGGAACATAACGGCATTGATGCCGCCAGAACCATCTGGGCCCGACGGCCGGACACCCGTATTCTTTTTTGGTCGAACTACTCGGACGAGGCCTATTTACGCGGCATTGCCCAGATTGTTCCCAATCAAGCCGCTTATGGGTATGTGCTGAAAACGGCGTCACAGGAAAGAATGCATCTCGCCTTGCGCTCCGTCCTGATTGAGGGACAAATCGTTGTTGACCGCGAAGTGCACCAGATACAGAACCAACAGATGCGGTCACGCAATACCCTGACCGAGTTTGAATATATCATCCTGCTTGATATCGCACTCGGCCTTCCCGACAAGGCCATTGCGACACGGCGAAAATTGTCGCTACGCACCGTTCAGAACCGGTTGCTGTCGCTTTACAGCAAACTTGATGTCGAGGCCCTTGATCAAAACCATCAGGACATTGTGCTCAACAAACGCGCGCGTGCCGTCTCCAGCGCGATTGCCAGAAAAATCATCAACCGCGAAGGCTTGGCTGCGGCGGAAAAAGAACTGCGCACTTGGCTGACCCAAAGATGACAGACCACGAATACAGCAACGATTATCAGGCTTGATAATGTTGGTCTGTTTGAGCCGCACGGGACTTTATCTCAAGACAGGCTACTTCGTCACTTTTCGTCTATCCCGGGCAAAGTCAGGAATGCTGAAACGGCGCCGGTAGGCCCCGGGCGATATTCCGGTCGTCCGCTTGAAAAGCCTTCGGAAAAAAGCAGGTTCCTCATATCCAACTTGCCAGCTGATTTCGTCTATTGATGCGGTTGTCCGTTCAAGACGTCTTTTGGCGTCCTCAACCCGCAACCGTTGGACATATGCAAGGGGTGTTACATTGGTCGCCGCGACAAAGCGCCGTTTAAAAGTCCGCTCTGTCAGCGAAGAATGCCGAACCATCTCCTCGACAGGGTTGGCAACCTGAAAATGGGTTTCCACCCACTCCTGTGCTTTGCGTATCGCAAAATCACTGTGATCTTTCCGGCCTTCGAACACGATATAGGGTGCAAGTCCGTCCTGATGCCATTGGAGTGCAAACATACGTGCGATTGATTGTGCCGCCGTTGCACCGACAAATCTGCTGATCAGATACAAAACCAGATCATGCCAAGTCATGGACGCGCCAGAACTGATCAAATCCTCATAGCGCCCCGATACGACGAGCACACGCGCAGGATCAACGGACACCTTGGGAAAGGCATTTTCGAACGCGCGCGCATAAAGATAATGCACTGTCGCATCCTTGCCGTCGAATGCCCCTGTTTCCGCAAGCAAAAACAAGCCCGAACAGGCCGAACATAAAACGGCACCGCGACGATGCATCTGCGATATCCACGCGACAAGTTCCCGATGACATCCTTTTTGCCAGCCACCGGCACCGATAAGAACGGACGGAACAATCACAATATCCGTCATCTCGAGCGTGTCGATTCCACGCTGAACGCTAATCGGCAGGCCGCTGGCAAGCTCAAGCGGCCCTTCGCGAAGGCCAACGATCTCGACTTGAAATGGTGCTGTTTGATTGTCCGCCCATGCAATCATCGTGAACGCATTCATCACGTCAAAGACGCCACTTAGGGTCGATATAACGCATTCTGGCAATGCAACGATGCTGACATGCAATTGCCAGCCACCGGGTGGGCGTTTCTCATCCTGCACTGGTAATGGCACTGGCTTGCTCCTGCAATGTCACGCATTGCCACGTCAAAGTTCGCTCAATGAACACAACTTGTCATGAATGGCCCGAATCTGGACAGATCGGCTCTGCTGTTAAGATTACGATCATGCGAAGTCTCATCCAGCGCCGGGACCGTCCCGGCATCAAAAACCTGGAGAATTAAAGACATGGAAAATTCGGCACGGCAAGCGATTGATCCGCCCAAGCTTGACGCATTCATTTCACGGGTGATCGGCGACCTTGCTGCGGGATATACCGGGGTTATGGTCAGCCTTGGCGCAAAACTTGGCATTTATCAGGCGCTTTCCGGCGCAGGACCGCTCAGCGCCCGTGAAACGGCAAAACGATCAAATTGCGCCGAACGATACGTTCGGGAATGGCTAAATGCACAAGCCGCAAGCGGTTACATTATCTATCACGATAAAAGTGACACATACGAGCTCTCGCCTGAACAGGCCATGGTCCTTGCGGATGAAGAAAGCCCGGTTTATATGCCTCATGCTTGGAATGTGCCGGCTTCGATGTGGTTCGATGAAGAATTGACGTTGAATGCCTTCCGCACAGGCAAGGGCGTTGCATGGGGAGAACATGACCTGCGCATGTCCTGTGGCATTGCCGCGTTTTACCGCAACGGCTACCGCGCCAGTCTTGTCCCCGACTGGCTACCGGCACTTGATGGCGTTGTTACACGGCTTGAAGAGGGCATAGAAGTTGCCGATATCGGGTGCGGTCATGGCCATTCAACACTGTTAATGGCTGAAGCCTATCCAAATTCACGTTTTCACGGCTATGACACCCACGCAAGCTCGATCAATGCGGCCCGCCAAAATGCTGCGAAACAAGACGTATCGGATCGCGCTGACTTTTCGATCACCCGGTCCATCGATTATCCGGATCGGCAGTACGGTCTGATCTGCTTTTTCGATGTCTTGCACGATTTTGGTGATCCGGTTGCCGCTGCTCAACATGCGGCGGCGGTACTTGCTCCGGGTGGAACGGTAATGTTGGTCGAGCCTTTTGCGAACGACCATATCGCAGATAATCTGTCGCCAGTCGGGCAACTATATTACTCGGCATCGACATTGATTTGCTGTGCGCATGCAATCTCGGAAGGCGGGCAGATGGTGCTTGGCGCACAGGCCGGAGAAGCAAGATTGGCCGATGTGTTTCGCAAGGCAGGTTTCACACACTTCCGCCGCGTCGCGGAAACGCCGTTTAACATGATCTTCGAAGCACGGCTTTGATCAGCCAACGCCTCCCGCTCATCGGCACAATAATCCGGCCCGGCATTCAAACAGAATGAACTTGTTACGCTGTTGCAGATTTTCCAGCAGCAGCGCAACAAGGCTGTTCAATTATTTTTTTCACCGACAACCAGTTTCCGGTCTTTCGATGCGTCCCGATCGGCATGCCAGCTGACGCGCAGCGTCAGACTGCTTCGATCCTCATCCTGCGACGCAGATACTCTTAAGTTCAATAGCCCTTCGGGTTCGAGGATGATCTCGTCCCTGTCGTCGCTCAGCACGACTTTTCCTTTGCCCAGTCCGGTCGTGATGGCTTTCAGTATCGCCTTGATCGAATTTGCATCCTGCAGAGAATCGTGGCTGAACTGTTTCTTTATCTTTTTCATCGGTTCGGTTTCCCGCTTTTGTCTTCGGACGTGAGCGCAGAGCTAAGTGCGGTAAGGGTGCGTTTCGGCTCGAAGGCCTTGGCATACGGAAAATCCGTGCTAATCCCCAGAATATAGCCGTCCGGATGCACCACCGTAACGGCGGCCCCGGAACCGGTCAGCCCCTCTTTATGCCGCGAGTGCTGGTCGATGGTCGAATCGCATTCAAAGTTGATCAGGCCGCGACGCAGCATGATGCGTTGCCCATCAAGCAAATTGCGATGGCCATGTATGATGGCGTGAATGCCGCTATCGTGCAGTTTCTCCACACCTTTTGGGCTTAGTCGGTTATCGATTGAACGGTATTTTGTCCGGATGGTATTGGCGATTGACCCGTAATACAGATCGAACGGTTCCCCGAACATCGCATCGCGAAAGTGCCGGTTAAGCGCCTTTACCCCGTCCGCACGCAGAAGGTCTGCCATCTCGTCGTCGAAACCGGCATGGATGAACATGAAGGAGCCGACGTGATACCCAAGCCGCATCCGCTTGAAAAACCAGTTGAATTCACCGTCAGGCTCCAGAAACAATTCACGCCACTTCATCACTGCCCCATAAACGTGGCGCATGGAAAGTCCAGCCGCACGGCACGCCGGTTCAAAGCTGCTGAGCTTGTTGCGGATCCTTTTGAGTTCCACCTCGATCTGCTTGGCCGGAAGGTGATCGGCGGCAATTTTGGGGAAGGCGTCAAACCAGTCCGGGGCGGGCAGAAGACAGCGGCGGCACTCCGCCTCGTTGGGGATACCGGCAAGCGCATTTCGGCCGGTCATGTAACTATCCCGGATCTCGGTCAGCAACGGCACCACCTTGGGACCAAGACGCAGGAAAAAGTGATCGTTGCGATGATCGATGTCCGCCCCAACGGCCCGCATGCCAAGGAGATTCCGCACATCGTGGTTTCCGGCCAGAATACGCACCCGCGCATCAAGCTCAATCAAACGCCGTACCGCACGCAGAAGTTTCAGGTTGTGCGGGCCCTTGTCGAAACAGTCCCCCCCGATGATGAATGTGGCCTGTCGACCAAGTTTGGTCAGGCGGAAATTCATCACGCCTGGCCCGGTACGACGCACCCCGCCCGATGCGACCAATGACGCGACAAACGCCTTTCGATCCGCATGTAAATCAGAGAAAAACAGAACCGGGCGCTTTGGCCAGACCCACAACTTGCGCTTCGTCAGCCGGTCAAGCTCACCCAGCAGCAACTTGCGATCACCATTTTCTTCGCCGAACGATTTATCACCGCCAAAGGTCCAGTCGCGGGCTTCACGGGGAAGTTCAGGGTACAACCACGACGGCCACGGGCCTTTGTATTGCGGCAGCGCGACGTCGATCTGCGGATTTTGGGGTTTGGTCGGTTCTGTCATCGGTTCAATCCAATACCGGTTCCGCATTGCCGCGGACTTTCCAGTCGCCCACAACATGGTGCCATGTGTCGTCGGCCGCACATTCGAGTACCACCGGGCGCGCGTGATACATACTCAGACGCGCGATATCGTCAAAGGCCAGCACACCCAAATGATATGCGGCGTGGCGAAATGCGGCCCCATGGCCGACGAATGCCTTGATGGTGGTGTCGCGCATGGGAAGACTGTCCAGGCGTTCGGTAAGATGGGCAGCCACCCGTTGCCCAGATTGCATCAACGATTCGGCCCCTTGAAAAGGAAGGCAAAAATGGCTGTCAGATTTCCAGTTTTTGGGCAGTGGATCACACCTTGGATCCGCCGCGATAATCTCGTCGATTTCCTCAATGCGCAGGTTTGCCGCCGCACCGACGCTGCGTTCCGCCAGCGCATCATGACAGCTTACTGAAAAATCACCCTGCAGGGTCGCACCCATAATGTCGGCGGTAGCCCATGCGCGCAGCATCTGTGAACTGTCGATCTCTGGGTGAATATCAGCACCAAGTGCCGTTGCCATGTCGGTCAGGGTTTTAGCAGCCGCGCGTGCTTGGCCTGCACCGCGTTCTGTTAAGGCAAACGGCTGATGTGCGCTGGGTGCACCCGTTCGTTGATGATAATCGCCGTGGCGAATGAGTGCGGCAAAACGTCGGGCCATGACTATGGGGTCTCCTTGGCAAGTGACGCCGCAAAGTCGAGAATGATCGTTTTTAGCGCATCTTCCTTTATCTGCTGCGCGGCCACATCGGGCGCAACCCAGCGGCGCTGCCGGTGATTTTCTTCCCATATGTCGGGGTCGAGTTCGTCGGTTACTTCCATCGGATAGACGCTGACGTTACATGTCGCGCCCCATTTTTCGTAGGCATAGCTGCCGATTGCGGTCGCGTGCACACGCCCTTGCACGCCAGCTTCCTCTTGCGCTTCTTGGGCGGCAGAATCTTGCGCGCTTAGTCCCGGTTCATGTATTCCCTTGGGCACGACCCAATGGTTTTTACTGCTGGCTGTGATCACAAGAATTTCGATCCCCCGCCCCGTTTTGCGATACGGGATCACCGCAGACTGGGTATAATAATAGGCCGGGCGGTCGCGCCATTCCCGACCGTTTGGGGTTTGGTAAGGAAACCCCACCGGCAAGCTATCGGGCCGAACGTAATCAACGATTTTCGCGCAATCACGGTCCAATTGCCGCCAGTCGTCGGGCATGGAGAGATGAATGAGGGTACCGGTTTTGAGCAGTCGTCCATCATCTGTGCCGGGCAAGGACAATGAAGCGAGATGATGCACAAGTCCTTCTAACCCCGGATTATGCCCAACGATCATTACGCGGTTCGGGGCGCTTGGAAAAGTGCCGAGTACATTAAGAAGGGCGGCCACAGAGGCATTATAAATCCGGTCATCCACCGCGATATCATGGGCGTGCGTACCACCGGCCTTAAGCATTTTTTGCGCCGTAACATAGGCACGTTCCGCCGACGAGGAAACCGTTACATCGGGTCGCAATGCATGGTCCTGCAGCCACGCGCCCACGCGTTGCGCCTGGCGTTTTCCCGTGGTTTTAAGCGGGCGGTCACGGTCCGCAATGCCGATCGGGGTTTTTGCCTTGCCGTGGCGCAATATCAGCAATTCACGGGTCATGTTTGCGCGCCTTTGTCAAAAAACCTGTTCAGACAGTGTCGGGCGATCTGATCAAAGTCGACGCGGCCTGTAACTTCATAAAAAGGTACGCCCTGGAAGGTCGACAGGTAGGATTCTTCATCCAAGACTGAACTCTTGGCATACATGGAACCATCGGCCAGTTGGTAAAACGGGCCGGATGATTTCATGACTGCGGCAAGAAGATCGCGTCGCTGACCCAGATTGACTTCGTTTATCTGGGTCAGGGCATCGGCGGTGTGCGACCAATTGAGAACAAGAAACCCACATAACGGCGCACGCGCGACAATGCGATCGGGGCCATAGATTTGATCAATATCGACGTCGTACTTTTCTTCGATGTCCCAAAGTTCCGATGCGGGCAATGACGCCAGTTCATCGCGGCGCTCAGGCGTGACAATGCTACCCAGACACGGGTTGTTCAGGGCCGTTCCGGGATTTATGCGTGGTAATTTTGGAATGCCCGCAGCAAAGACACCTTTATCGGTGCGCCGGGCAAACAGACGGTCATTGCTCAGAAACGCCGTGCCGTCTTCGTTAAGCATATGCAACATCAACGTCGACTTGCCACCACCGGAAAATCCCGCCAGCCCAAGTGCCAAACCGTTGCGAACCAAACCGGCGGCATGACAAATAGCCCATCCGTTTTGTTGCAGCATGTTCATGTATTGCGCGTTGATAAAATTGATCACCTGATTGTCGTTTTCCAGACAAGGCCCGGCAGCGATCCTGTGATCAACGCTTTGCAGGAACATCATGCCGGTGCGCACCTTTTTGACGATACGGCCATCGGAAAGGTCGATCAGCGCGTCTTTACGCCCCATCTTGCCGACCTCGCGCGGCCAATCAACATAGTCGAGCGCGAGGTCCGGGGGGGCGCATTCGAACGCTTGAATTTCCACGGTCGCGTCACCGTCTTCGATCACGATATGTTTAAAATAAGCCCGCAGTTTTTCGAGAAGGGCTGTGGAGTTTGATCGGACCCGGATCGTCATGTCCGGAAGCCCAAGCACGAGCCCGCCCGGCTGAAGGGTCAAGCCACCCGCCATCTGTGCTGCGATATCTTTGGACATCATTGGCGTACCCGGATTGATCATGACAAAGCATCCAGAATGTAGTCGGCGTAAAGGGCTGCCGCATCGATCCCGATGCCTTCTTTTGCGCCACGAAAACCACCGAAGGCGGAAACCTCGAAAACAATCGGGCCTTGATCCGTCAGCGCCACATCAACCGTTGTAAAGTCCATGTTAAACAGGGCCTGTGCGCGGCGGGCCATTTCGACCACGTCCGGATCGCATTCAAACGGCGCATAGTTTCCACCACTGTTGATTGTCGTATTCCAGGCATCGTTTTTTGCGACCCGTGCATAGGCACCGTAATAGGTGCCACCAAGGAAGACCAGACCAAGATCCTGCCCGGGCAGCGACAATTTCCGCTGGATGTACATCATCGGGTTTTCCGCCTTGAACGCGGTGATCGCATCCAATATTTCTGCGTCGGGTTGCGTGGAGTCTATGACCGTCATCCCGCGTGCCTTGGTCGAATACAGCGGCTTAAACACGGCCGCACCGAATGTTTTTACAGCCTTAACGGCAACATCGACGTTTTCGGTCACTTGGGTTTCGGGCATCGGAATGCCGCCGTTACGCAAGGTAACCGTACAGGCCAGCCGATCTATCAAACGTAACATGTTGACCGCCGGGCTGAACACACGCACGCCGGCCGCTTCGGCGAGACGCAACAGCTCAAGACGGTCAAGCGAGTTCGGGCTGTAGACTTCCGTGATTTTTTTGACCACCAAACCATCAAGATTGGTCAGATCAACGCCTTTTGCCGTCAATGTCCCGGTCGCAAGATCGGCGGTCACATCGGCCATATCGACGACAAGACGAAAATCGGTTTTTTCTTCCAGCGCATCGGCGAGGGCCTCGGTCGACCATTTTCCAGGAATGCCGACAACGGCGATTTTCTTATAAGTCAATGAACAGGTCCTTGATCGGAGCGGTGAAATCTTGGGGTTTGTCTGGGTCGGATGCTGCCACACGCTCTAGCAGGAACCGGGCGCGGGCCATCATGCTGCGGGCCAATGTTTGATCGAGAATGAACCGTGTCGATGTGGCAAAAGAACGCGCCAGCCCAAGTGCGAGACGAAGCTGAAACGTATCATCGCCGGCCTTGAGCGCGAAACGACAGGCGAATTCATAGAAGTCGGCAATAACGTAATGAACTCTTCGGCGGCGTTCAGCATCAAGTGCCTGAAGCCGATAACCCGATACCATGAAAACGGAAACATCCTGCAAAAAATCCATATCCGTCGAACGGTGCAGATCGATAAACCGTATGGAACGGGTTTGGGCATCGTAAATGATGTTGTCGAAGTTAAAATCGCCGTGGATATGCACCGTGTAAGGATTTTTAAGTTTGGCTTCACGTGCTGCGCACGCCTTGATCAGGGTGTCAAACGACAGAACGGAGTGACCCGCGATCGTACACCCATCGTCTTTGAACTCGGCATGAATGTCGCAAACCGCCTCCATCCGCTTTGTCAGTTGGGTCATATACTGAGCGGTCACCGGTTTTTTGGCGTGGGTTTTACGCCAAACCGCACGAAGCGTTTTTTTTAATTCCTTAAGGGCCTCGTCCAGCAGTGCCGGGTCTTCCTGCAACAAGATTTTTTCGAATGTCAGTCCCGGCAAATGTTCGATCAGCAGGGCAGCTTGATCCTGTTTTTTGTGAAAGGACAAAATCTTTGGCGCCAGACCGGGATATATCGCATTCCACCGATCAACCTTTTGACGTTCTTCCTTAAGCTTTCGGCGTTTGCCATCCTTGAACACGGCGATATAGCTGTCATCGTCCGCCCCCACATCGGCGACGCCGGAAATAGCACTCCCCGAGCGTGTCTGGGCAAGGGGTTCGATTGTGATGTCGCCGGCCTTTCTGTTACCGCGCAGGCGCTTGACCGTCGCCGAAAGGGACCGATAGCGATCTGCGGTTAATTGCTGACCCATGTTGGCCGATATGATCGCATCACCCATATCCTGAATAATCGTGCCCATCTCTTCGATGCGCTGCGCCATGAAGATCGATGCAATCACCACCGTCGGGTCTTTGCGTTTTGTCAGATCCGCATTACAGGCGCGAATAAGCTGTTTGTACTCTTCATCGATCTTGTTCTTGACCTTGATGGCCTTGACCGCTGTTGAGGTGTCAGCGTCGTCCGTTGCCTGTTCGATCAGTTGAAGGCCCTGTTCGACATATGCCAGAAGAGCTGCGTGGTGGCGGCGCTTTCGACGCTGAACATGTTCGAGCGTTTCGTATTGCGCGACACAATCGCGACACAGCCGTGTCAGCCGCCCCAAATCAATCGCGATGGACTCTACGGCACGCAGCATCAACGCATCCGGGCTTGATTTTGGCGTCTGCATGATGGCCGAGATACAGCCGTCGCGAACACGCATCTTCAGATTGTCGACATAGCCGCTGCGGTCGACGACCTTGCGCGCCAAGTCCAGCGATCCCTGCTCCAATGCATCGCGGAGTTCCGCAACTTGCGCGCTGGCCTCAATCCATAGAAAACGAAAGTTGTCGCGTACCGGCGCGGATAAGGCAGACGTCATGTGATCAGTCCGAGATAAAACGGGTGTTGTCGCACCGATGCACTTAGCACCCCGCGCAGCCCCTCAGGAGAAAGAGGTGCCGTTTCCAATTCATCCAGCGGCAGCCAGAAGACGTCCTTTTGGTTTTTATCCGGTGCCGGCCCATTGGTTGGCGCGTAATCGTCGGGCACCACGCACGTGAACAGAAACTCAACCGTATGTCGTTTTGTTTCCGGGTCCGTGCTGCGCGGCTTGAAGAAATCCGCGACATGTATCAGATCGCCAACCGTAACCGTGGTACCGATTTCTTCCTGACATTCGCGGATCAGGGCTGATTGCAGTGTTTCATACTCTTCCTGTGCACCACCGGGCAACGCATAGCGCGTGCCGTAAAACGGGCTTTGTTTGCACAGCAGAAGAATGGCGCCATCGCGAACGATCACCGCGCGTGCGCAGTTACGGATCGTCGGCGTCAGGTTTTCCTTCATTGCCGCATTTCTCCAGTCGATAGGGCAGCAATAACGAATATCATTCCCAAGCCGTGCGAAAAAGGGGAGAACCTGTTGTCACATAATTATAACAGCGCACGCTGGAGGCTGGTCGGAGCATGATTCGCAGAGGTTTCAAGGCGATAAAACCGCGACCTTAGTACACGGGGTCTCGTTACCTGGTCCCTCAGACGGAGTGACACTATTGATCGTGAGATACCAAAAAAAAAGCCGGAGAGGATGAACGATCATCTCCGGCTTTTTAATTTTATGCGTCAATTCACAGTCGGTGTGAATTGACGCATAAATCTGGAAACACCGTTTGCAAAAAACAGCCTTTTTCGAAGTCTGTGACATATATAGTTCGACTGATTTGACACAATTATCTGGAAAATAAATAGTTCCAACAATTATATCGAAAAATCAAATGGTTACTTCCAAGTTCCTTTATGCCGGGATAGGAAAATTTCCAGATTTATGTGTCATGTTTCAAGCGCTTGACTTGTTGCAGAGCGGTTAAACGTCCACAACGAAACATCTCAACTTTCAGTGCTCATTGTCAGCTTGTTTCGCCACAAATTCTTGTAAGCCAAAATTCCACTATCCTCGATCCGATCTATTCGCGTCGAACCGCGTGATTGATGCATTTGCATCCGACCTGTCAAAAGTGCTGCACCATAGCTGGTTCCGGAGCTGTCAGTTGAGGCAAAAACCTGCTGGTCCGGGCGGAGGCTGGCGAGCAATTGACAGAAGGTCGTGTTGGTCGCGAATGGCCCCTCGACAATCACCGGCCCGTCACTGCCAATCATTTCAAGGTCGTAATCCACCATCAACGCGCAGTACATTGTCGCGAGAGCAGCCTTGTCGCGCGCGGTTCGCAGTTCGGCCTTGTTGATCACATGACCGACAAGATGGCCAAAAGGTCCGCCTGCTTCGGCAAATGACGGCACAGCCAGACAGTCTGATGCCATCAAACGTTTGATGTCGGTGAAATCCGGATTATCTGTATGACCATCCGCGAGAAACGCATATTCCCGTCCGCCCATGAACCGTGCACTGGGTACGGCATTGCCGTTGAGATCGACATTGCACAAGGTATCGCGATGTTCATCAAGGTCCGGTCGCGCGTGCGCACCGACGGAAAAACAGATTGTCCAGGTACCCGATGATACAAGCGAAAACGGTTGTTCGACCTTGGCAATCAAGGGCACCAGCGACGCATTACTATCATGGATACCGCAATGGATTTTGCAGTCGGTTGGAAGACCGGTCTTGGCAGCGATTTCCGGCAAGATTTCACCCAAAACATCACGCGCCTTGCGCATCGGCGCAAACTTTCCTGCCCAGCCACAGGTCTTGGCAAGGTCGCTCCAATCCGCTTGATGCGGGCGCCACAGGTCTGAATGACAGCCAAGCGATGTGACCTCAGAGGCCTTCATCCCCGACAGCCGCCAAGCCCAATATTGCGGATAGGGCAGAAAGTCGGTTGCGCGCGCCATTTCTTCGGGGAAGGCTTGTTCAAGCGCAAAGATCTGTCGCCCGAAATTCAAACCGGCAGGCAGACAGGGACTTTGGCTGTCCGCGAAGTCATCCCGCTCGGCGCCATAGGCGTGATCGATTTCCGGGGCATAGGTATTTTCATAGTCCACCACCGGCAGGGCAAGCTCGTCCCCGGCAAGGACCGCAACCGTTGCACCATGGGTGGTCACAACGATCCGCCCGATCAGGGCCTCACGTGCCGCATCTTTCAGCGCTGAGATATAGAAATCCCAAAGACCATCGACATCAAGATGGCAATAAGGCGGGCCATCAATTGAGTGATTGGCGCGACTGGCCTCAAACAGGATGGCACTGGTCCGAGCATCCCACACCACAAGTTTTGCGTTGGTTTTGCCGATATCTATGACGGCAATGGCGCGGGTATCGGTCATGGCAGATGGAACATTTCGTTCAAGCGAACAACGACCGGGCTGCCATCGTCGTTTGTCGCCATGATATCGCCCATGAAATCCCACCAGCGTTGCATGATTTCATGGTTGGGCAGTGCGTCCATCTTATGGTCTGCTGTCCGACGCAAGACGGCAAACAGGATGTTGGTTTCTTCATCAAGAAAGATGCTGTAATCCGATATTCCGGCATCTTTCAGAAGAACCGATAATGCGGGCCAGATTTCATCGTGGCGCTTTTTATATTCGCTGGCCTCACCGGGATTGAGCATCATCTTGAAGGCGATTTTCTCCATGACACTATTCCCCGGAATTTGATCGCATTTTGCGCGCATTCAAAAAGCGTCGCCAGATGATCGGTGTGCCGATCACAAGGATCAGAAGGCAACCGGTAAAGATCGACATGACGATGCCCGGTACATTCATCAAGCCCATGCCAAAGGTGACAAGCCCCATCAGGAAGACCGCGATAAACACGCCCACAATGCTGCCTGCACCGCCAAGGATATTCACCCCGCCCAGAACAACCATGGTGATGACTTCAAGTTCCCAGCCCATTGCAATCGACGGGCGGGTTGAGCCGATGCGCGATGTCAAAAGCACTGCGGCAATACCGGCAAAAAGCCCGACAAGCGTAAACAGAAACAATCGATGGCGTTTGACATTTATGCCCGAAAACAGCGCCGCGGTCGGATTGTTGCCAATCGCATAGACGCGCCGGCCAAAGGTGGTTTTGTGCAGCAAAATGCCAAACACAACCGCCAGACAGAGGAACAACAGAAATTCAAATGACAGCACACCCCAGACATAGCCCTGCCCAAAAAAGGCAAAGTCAGACGGGTAGCTGCGATAGACATCATCGCCAAGCACGATATAGGCAATACCGCGATAGAGGCTCATAGTGCCGATGGTCACCACGATTGCCGGAATATCGAACCTGGTAATGATCCAGCCATTGATAAAACCGGCTACGGTTCCAACCGCCATGCCGATCAGGGCAAGCTCAATCGGACCTGCCCCCATTGTATTGGCAAACCCCATGGCAACCGATGCCAGTGCGATGGTCGATGCCACCGAAAGATCAATGTCGCGCGCAATGATCAACAATGCCATCGGCAGGGCAATGATCGCCTTTTCGGTGAAGTTGAACGTCGCGTCCGACAGGCTCCATGGATCAAGGAAATAGGGCGAGATTTGCGTATTGGTGAAAAACGCAATCGCGACAAACACCATCAACAGGGTTTCCCAACGCATCAGTTTATTGCGCCAGTCACCATCCAGATTGTCGGGGAGATCCTTGATGTCCTTGGTCATGGGATGTTTCAATGCTTTTTCGTTCATCATTGGTGGGCCTCCCGCAAGATTCGGCGCCCACCACGTTTTTCACTGCGCGAATTAATGATCACGGCCAGAACGATAACAAGACCGGAAATCGCCAACTGCCAAAACGGTGAAATGCCAATCACCGGCAGCGCATTCTTAATCAGGCCAAGGAAGATCGCCCCAAGGGCTGCGCCCCAGATCGTACCAATGCCCCCGGCGATGCTGATGCCGCCAATGACACAAGCCGCGACCACCTGAAGTTCAAAGGCAACGGCGACTTCGACATAGGCAACGGCATAGCGCGATACCCAAAGATAGCCGCACATGCCAGCTACGGCACCGGAAATACAGAATGTGATGAACTGGTATTTGCCAACATTAATCCCGCTATAGACAGCGGCCTTTGGATTGCCGCCAACGGCAAAGATCGACAAGCCGGTCTTGGTAAAACGGGTAAAGACAAACAGCGCCAAGGTGACGGCAATCGCAATCCATGACAGCACCGTCAGATCAAGAAATGTCGCGCGTGGCAGGGCCAGAAATTGTGGCGTCATTTCATGGGCATTGACCCATTCGCCGCCGCTGATCAAAAAGACAAATCCGCGATAAACACTCATGGTGCCCAAAGTCACGACAATTGATGGAATACCCACCAGCCAGACCAGAATCCCGTTAAAGGCACCCAGCACAACCCCGATACCAATCGACAGGATCAGGGTGACGAGTGCGGGACTGTCGGGATAAGCGACGTTAAAAAGCGCGACGCACATGCCGGTAAGGGCAATATTGGAGGCAACCGACAAATCAATGCAGCGCGTCAGGATCACCAGCATCTGCGCGCAGGCCAGCATGATCAGGATTGATGTGTCATCAAATGCTTCGGCCAGATTGCTTGGGGTAACAAAGAACGGCGCGGTATAGCCGACACCCATCAGCATCAAGACGATGATGGCGCCAAGCAGCCATTCGCGATGCGAAATCATTTTGCCGAGAAGAGACGTGTTTTTCATATTCAGGCTCCTGTCGCGGCGGTAACGATGGCCTCGGCGGTCATGTCATCACGTTCAAAGCGTGCAGCAATGCGGCCTTCGTGCATAACGATGACCCGATCCGCCATGCCCATCACTTCGGGCAATTCGGATGACACCATGATGACCGACAACCCCTGCGCGACCAGTTCGCCCATGAATTTGTGAACGGCCGCCTTGGAGCCGATATCGATCCCCTTTGTCGGTTCATCGACAATTATCACATTTGGATTGGTCGCGAGCCACTTGCCGATGACGACTTTTTGCTGATTGCCGCCCGACAGGTTTTCGACATTCTCGCTGAGGCTCGATGCTTTGAGTTGCAGACGTGTGGCATATTCACGGGCAACGTCATATTCCCGGGCCATGTCAATAAATCCTGACCGGGACAAGCCGCCAAGCTGGGGCAGGGTGATGTTCTGAAAAATCGGAAGGGTCAGAATGGCCCCTTGATGCTGGCGATCTTCAGGGACATAGACAAGTCCCTGATCAACAGCATCGCCCGGTGTCCGTGGTTTGAATGGTTTGCCATTAAGCTCCATGCTGCCCGAGGATGTCGGAGTCAGGCCAAACAAGGCCTGCATGACTTCGCTGCGTCCGGCACCGACAAGACCATAAAAGCCAAGGATTTCGCCCTTGCGCAGGTCGAAATCAATATCGGCAAACTCGGTCGGGTGCGACAGGCCTTTGACGGACATGACAGTGTCGCCAATCGTGGTCTGCTCTTTCGGGTAGATCTGACTGACGGTGCGGCCGACCATCATGGCGACCAGATCGTCCTGTGTGACATCGGCGATGCCACCCGATCCGACAAACTGGCCGTCGCGGAAAACGGTATAGCGATCACAAATTTCGAAAATCTCGTCGAACTTGTGGCTGATGAACAGGATGGCCTTGCCTTCGTCGCGCAGGCGGCGCACCAGACGATAAAGTTCCTGAATTTCATGATGGGACAGGGATGCGGTTGGCTCATCCATGATGACGATGCTGGAACTGACCGAAAGGGCCGCGGCAAAAGACACCAGATGCTTGTGCGCAACGCTCAGTTCGCGCAACGGGATGTTCGGGTCTACATTGACATCAAGATATTCCAGAAGCGTTTTGGCGCGTTTACGCATCAGCTTCCAGTCAAGAAGACCGAAAATGTTGCGGTTCTGATTGTTGATGAAGATGTTTTCGGTCACCGTCAGTTCATCAAACATGACGGCTTCCTGATGAATGGCCGAGATGCCGTGGCGTTTGGCATCGGTCGCGGCCTGCATTGTCACAGGCGCATCATCAATCAGAATTTCGCCACCATCGGGCGCATAAATGCCGGTCAGCACTTTGACCAATGTTGATTTTCCCGCGCCATTCTCGCCAATCAGGGCGGTGACCTGACCGGGATAAAGTTGCAGTTCAACACTGTCGAGCGCTTTTACACCGGGAAATGTCTTGGAAATATTGCGCAGTTCAAGAACAGGCCTGTTCATGCTTCTCAAGCCTTTAACTCAGAGACAGGAAATTCTGTTTCAGGTGCAGGGCAGAAACCCTGTGTGCCTGAAAAATGCGATAAAGGAAAAAAGGGCGGCGGAAACATCTTCAGGGAGAAAAGTATTTCCGCCAGTTCCGTGGTTCGTCCTAGAAAATGTCGGCGAACTTGTGCACGTTCGATGCGTCGTAAACGAACGGATCGGACATCGCACCATTGCCATCCTTGTCGAATGAGATGGCCCCCATGCGACCAGCTTTGATCGACATGTGTTCGTCATTCTGGGTCAATTGATAGGCAATCATCATTGCCGAATATCCCAGATCAATCGGGTTCCAGATGGCAAAGCTTTTGACCGAACCGGCATCAACATGACCGGCAAGTTCGGACGGAAGACCAAGACCGGTGACAAAGACGTCACCGACTTTACCCTGATCTTCAACTGCCTGTGCGGCGGCAACAATGCCAACAGAGGTTGGTGCAACAATGACTTTGAGATCCGGGTATTTCTTCAGCAACGCGACGGTTTCGCGATAGGATTTATCGGCAAGGTCATCACCATAGACGGTGTCAACGAGTTTAAGCTGGCTGTAATCCGGCAGCACTTTCTTCATCTCGTCGATCCAGATGTTCTGGTTGGTCGAGGTTGGCGTCGCAGACAGGATTGCCATTTCGCCCCCAGCGTCCCCGGCAACATCAGCAGCAAGTTTAATACACATCGCACCAATCAGCGGGTTGCTTGACGGGTTCAGGTGAACAATGCGTGCATCATCGGCAACGCCACTGTCCCATGAAATTACCTTGATGCCGCGATCCATTGCACGTTTAAGGATCGGTGCCAGTGCGTCCGGGTCGTTTGCCGAAACGGCAATCGCATCGACGCGCTGGGCCATCAGTGAGTTGATGCTTTCAATCTGGCCTTCGGCAGTCGTGGATGTCGGGCCGGTATAGATGACCTCGGCATTGCCGATTTCTTTGGCGGCTTCCATTGCGCCATCACGGGCCGCTTCAAAGAAACCATTGCCAAGTGATTTGACGACAAGACCAACCCGAACCGGGTCGGCGGCCTGTGCAGATACAGATGCCATTCCCATGGCAAAAATGGCCGCAGCCATCAGAGACTTTTTGAACTTCATAACGTTTCCTCCATGATTGATTTTGGTTTTATTTTTGGCAGGTGCGGGGGCTCTTTGTGTCCCCTCTGTTATGCGCTTGCCGTGTTGTGGTCCTCTTCCTGCCTTGGTTCGACGACGACAAGATTGATGCCCGCGCGTTCGATCATGGCGCGGTCCTCGTCACGAATGCCGTCATCGGTGATCAAGGTATCGATGTTATCCAGGCGGCACAGGAACATGTTGCTGCGCTGGGTAAATTTCGAACTGTCGATCATGACCACCAGTTTTTCGGCCTGCGCAATCAGGCGCTGCTCGGACTGGATGATCATGGGGTCGCTTTCCATCAGCCCCATCGCATTGATGCCCTGTGCGCCGACAAATGCCTTAGAGGCATAAAAATTGTGGATCACATCGCTTTCAAATGGGCTGAGGATAATGTTCTGTTCGCGGTAAATCGTCCCGCCCGGCACGACCACGCTGTTTTCGCTGTGCTTCATTAAAAAGTCGGCCAGCGGAAACGAGTTGGTCAGAACCTGCATCTTTGTGGATTTCAGCATCGGCGCCATCTGATAGGTGGTTGACCCACCGTGAATGATGATGGAGTCACCTTCTTCGCACAGCTCAACCGCCTTTGCGGCAATGGCCGATTTTTGCGCAACATTCAGTGTCTTGGTGACAAAGAACGGACGCCCAAGCAGATGTTGGCTTTTGACAGGATTGATCGCCTCGGCCCCGCCTCGGATGCGGCGCAGTTTGCCGTCATCATCAAGGGCGCCAATGTCGCGGCGAATGGTCGCTTCGGAAACGTCCAGCATATCGACAAGCTGGGCGACCGTGACAACCGGGCGTTCCCCGACTGCGCGCAAAATCAATCTATGTCGTTCACGTTCGTGCATGTGTGCTCTCCGTTTGCCTGATATTCGCTCAATTTCGATCATTGTCAAACATAAAATGTCATAATTGATCATATTGCGCTGCAGTATTGAAAGAAAATGATTGTTTATGATTGACTGTGATTGAAAACCGGTTTACTTGCTTGGAAAAAATGGGAGGCGGCAATCGCATTTCTAGCAGACCGCCATGTGTAACGTCCAAGTGATAGGTTATAGGATCATGTCATCTGTTCCTTCTGATACTCTTCTTCCGAACAAATGGGACGCGAAACACGCGGCGGGTCTAAGCGAGCCGGAAAAACTGCTTTATCGTTCTAACCTGCTGGGTTCGGATCTGCGTATCACGAATTTTGGTGGCGGGAACACGTCAGCCAAGGTCTGGCAAAAAGACCCACTGGGCGGCGAAGAAGTAGAAGTTCTTTGGGTCAAGGGATCAGGTGGTGACGTCGGCAGCATGAAGCTCGACGGGTTTTCGACCCTTTATATGGATAAGCTGCGCGCGCTCAAAGGCCTCTATCGCGGTGAAGAGTTCGAAGACGAAATGGTGGCTTATCTGCCCCATTGTACGTTTAATCTTAATCCGCGTGCGGCCAGCATTGATACCCCGCTTCATGCCTATATCAACAAACCGCATGTTGATCATATGCACCCTGATGCCGTGATTGCCATTGCCGCCTCCAAGGATAGTCGCGCGTTGACGCAGGAAATCTTTGGCGATGACATTGGCTGGTTGCCATGGAAACGACCGGGCTATGAGCTTGGTCTTATGTTAGAGCAATATTTCAACGACAACCCCAATAGCAAAGGGGTCGTTCTTGAAAGCCACGGTCTGTTTACCTGGGGCGACAGTGCCAAAGAAAGCTACAACACGACGGTTGAAATCATTAACAAGGCGATTGCCTGGTTCGATACGAAAACACGTGGTGCGGAAATCTTTGGCGGGGTCCGCCATCAAAGCCTTGATACGCAAACGCGCCGTTCGATTGCATCAACCCTGATGCCGCGTATTCGCAGTTTCATTGATGCGGGCGAACGTAAAATCGGGCATTTTAACGACAGCGACGCAGTATTGGAATTTGTTAATTCCAATAAACTCGAAGCACTCGCAAGTCTTGGGACATCCTGCCCGGATCATTTCCTGCGCACGAAAATCCGCCCGATCATCATTGGTCTTGATCCTACAAAGCCAGATCTTGATGCTGTGATCGAAGGATTGGGGGATGCGTTTAGTGCCTATCGCGAAGATTACAAATCCTATTATGACCGCTGCAAGCACGATAATAGCCCGGCGATGCGTGACCCGAACCCGGTGATTTACCTGATCCCGGGCGTTGGCATGCTGTCCTTTGCCAAGGATAAGGCCACCGCACGGATCGCCGGTGAATTTTACGTCAATGCGATCAATGTGATGCGCGGTTCCGATACAGTCAGCACCTATATGGGGCTTGATGAGCAGGAAGCGTTTGATATCGAATACTGGCGGCTTGAAGAAGCCAAATTGCAACGCATGCCCAAACCCAAAAGCCTTGCAGGCCGTGTGGCGGTTGTCACCGGTGGTGCCGGTGGCATTGGTAAGGCGACTTGTGGTCGTTTGTTGCAAGAAGGTGCCTGTGTCGTTGCCTGTGATATTGATGCAGACGGGTTGGACGCGGCAATTGGTGATCTGCAGTCGGTGTTTGGCAAGGATCAGGTGCGGGGTCTTCCGGTCAATGTCACCAGCGAAGAATCGGTCATCAAACTGATGCATGACAGCTGCACCGAGTTTGGCGGGATTGATATTCTGGTGTCCAACGCGGGTATTTCGTCGGCTGCCCCGATTGACGAAACCAGTCTTGAAGTCTGGCAGCGCAATATGGACATTTTGTCGACCGGATATTTCCTTGTGGCGCGCGAAGCCTTCAAGATCATGAAATTGCAAAAACGTCCGGCCAGCATGGTGTTTGTCGCATCAAAGAACGGCCTTGTGGCTTCGCCCGGTGCATCGGCCTACTGCACGGCAAAGGCATCAGAAATCCAGTTGGCGCGCTGTATTGCTCTGGAAGGTGCGCCGTTTGGGATTCGCGTGAATGTGGTTAATCCGGATGCGGTTCTTCGCGGGTCGAAAATCTGGACGGGTGAATGGCGTGAACAGCGGGCGAAAGCCTATGACATGGCGCCCGATCAGCTTGAAGAACATTACCGTCAGCGCAGTATGCTGAAGCTGAATGTTCTGCCCGAAGACATTGCCGAGGCGATCTATTTCCTTGCATCGGACAATGCGGCAAAATCGACGGGCAATGTAGTTAACGTTGATGCTGGTCATGCACCATCATTCACGCGTTAAACAAATACAGGGCTGAAAAATAAAGCAGTCCGGGAGGGAGTAAAATGTCCGTAAAAGCACCGATATCGGCCGACCTGATTGCCGATCAAAATGATGCCGAAATTTCTGCACTCAAAAGCGATTATAACGCGCTTGGTGCGCAGCTTTCACGACGCGGGATCGATATTGATGCGTTGACCAAGGACGCCATGGATTTCGCGGTGGCCATTCCATCTTGGGGTGTCGGCACCGGAGGGACGCGTTTTGCGCGTTTTCCGGGGATGGGTGAACCGCGCAATATCTATGAAAAGCTGGCCGACTGTGCCGTTATTCAGCAACTGGGTCGGGCAACCCCGACCGTGTCACTCCATATCCCGTGGGACAAGGTCGACGATCTTTCAGAGCTGCGTGAAACGGCATCGGGATACGGGCTTGGTTTTGATGCGATGAATTCCAATACGTTTCAGGATCAGGACGACCAGAGCCAATCCTATAAGTTCGGCAGTCTTAGCCATAGTGATGCCGCCGTACGCGAACAAGCAGTTGCCCATAATCTTGAATGCATTAAAATCGGCCAGAAGCTTGGGTCAAAGGCGCTTACGGTCTGGATCGGAGATGGCACGAACTTCCCCGGTCAGCAAAGCTTCACCCGTAGTTTTGAACGATACCTTAGTGCAATGAAATCGGTATATGCCGGGGTGCCCGATGACTGGAAACTGTTCATTGAACACAAAATCTTTGAGCCAGCCTTCTATTCAACCGTGATTCAGGATTGGGGCAGCAACTATCTGGCGGCGGCCGAACTGGGTCCCAAAGCATCCTGCCTTGTTGATCTCGGCCATCATGCACCAAATGTGAATATTGAAATGATTGTCGCGCGCCTGTTCCAGTTTGGAAAGCTGGGCGGGTTCCATTTCAATGACAGCAAGTATGGCGATGATGATCTTGATAGCGGATCCATCAATCCCTATCAGCTTTTCCTCGTCTTTAACGAACTGGTCGATGCTGAACGCCGTGCCCCGGAAAAGTTTGATCCGGCCTATATGCTTGATCAATCGCACAATGTGACCGATCCGATTGAAAGTCTGATTTCCAGCGCGATAGAAGTTCAGCGTGCTTATGTACAGGCATTGCTGGTCGACCATTCTGCATTGGCAGGGTATCAGGACGAGAATGATGTCATGATGGCCAATCGAACATTGAAGTCAGCCTACAACACCGACGTCTCGCCGATCCTTGCCATGGCGCGCCAGAAAGCCGGTGGCGCAATTGATCCGATTGTTGCCTTTCGCAAGGCAGGCTATCGCGATGCTGTCGGCAAACAACGCCCGGCAAGCAAAGGAAGCGGAGGCGGGATCGTCTAATGCTACTAAGCTCTCTATCCCAAGCAATTGGGTTAGCTACCAAAAAGGCCGAAGACAAAAGTCTTCGGCCTTTTTGGATTTTGTTCTTCGTGTGACGTCACACGTCGAGGTTTGCGACCTTAAGCGCGTTGGACTGAATGAAGTCACGGCGCGGTTCAACCACGTCACCCATCAGGGTCGAGAAGACTTCTTCGGCCTCATCGGCGTGATTGACTTTGACCTGCAGCAGCGAACGGACATTCGGGTCCAGCGTGGTTTCCCAAAGCTGATCGGGGTTCATTTCCCCCAGACCTTTATAGCGCTGTACAGAAATGCCGCGACGGCCAAATTCCATCACCGCGTTGACCAAATCTACCGGACCGTTGATTTTCCAGCTTTTGTCCTTGGCAACGAATTCGGCACCCTTTTCAAAGAGTTCGCGCAATTCGCCCAGAATACCGGCAAGCGCGCGGGCTTCGACGGAACGTAGAATATTGCCATCAATCACGTGGCGCTGCTCAACACCGCGCAGCATCCGCCACAGAACGATTTCGTCCTGCGGGGCTTCGCCGTGCCAGCCACGGTCGTAATCTTCTTCGAGGCTATCAAGATGCGTGGCCAGCGTTTCTGCGGCTTCAAGGCGCTTGGCATCGTCATCAAGCAAGGCCGGGTTGAGTGCGCCTGCAAGTGTTGCCTGCTCCAGAACCGAAATCGGCAATTTGAGCGACAGCGGTTCAAGCAGCGACTTGGCTTTACGCGCCAGCTCGACCACCCGCACCAGATCAGGACCAGCTACCTGTACACCACCGGTCAGGGTCAGAACTGCTTCTTCGGTGCCCTGTGCGGTCAAGTACTGTTCCATTTCCCGGTCGCCCTTAAGGTACTGGACCGAATTACCGCGCTTGGCGCGATAAAGTGGTGGCTGTGCGATATAGAGATAGCCACGTTCGATCAGTTCAGGCATTTGACGATAGAAGAAGGTCAAAAGCAGGGTTCTGATGTGCGCGCCATCGACGTCAGCATCGGTCATGATGATGATTTTGTGATAGCGGGCTTTTTCAATGTTGAAATCGTCGCGCCCGATCCCGGTCCCCATCGCGGTAATCAGGGTGCCGATTTCCTGACTTGAAAGCATTTTGTCGAAACGCGCACGTTCAACGTTAAGGATTTTACCACGCAGCGGCAAGATCGCCTGGAAGCCACGTTCACGGCCCTGTTTGGCCGATCCACCTGCGGAATCACCCTCCACGATGAACAGTTCGGCTTTGGACGCATCGCGTTCCTGACAATCGGCAAGTTTGCCCGGCAGTGACGAAATATCGAGCGCACCCTTACGCCGCGTCAGCTCACGCGCCTTACGTGCGGCTTCACGGGCAGATGCGGCCTCAACCACCTTGCCGACGATCTTGCGCGCATCCTGCGGGTGTTCTTCAAGCCACTGTGCCAGCTTGTCATTGACGATGTTTTCAACAACCGGACGGACTTCGGATGACACCAGTTTGTCTTTGGTCTGGGAAGAGAATTTCGGATCAGGAACCTTGACCGAAATCACGCAGGACAGGCCTTCACGCGCATCATCGCCCGACAGATTGACCTTTTCCTTTTTGGCAATGCCACTTTCCTGCGCATAGGAATTGATCTGACGGGTCAATGCAGCGCGGAAACCGGCCATATGCGCCCCACCGTCACGCTGCGGAATGTTGTTGGTAAAGCACAGCGTGGTTTCGTGATAGCTGTCGTTCCACTGCAACGCCACTTCGACGGTGATGCCGTCTTTTTCACCGACAATGACGATGGCTTCTTCGATCTGACGGGCTTTGTTGCGATCAAGATATTCGACAAAGGCCCGAATACCACCTTCGTAATGCAGTTTTTGCTCAACCGGTTCACCGCTGCGTTCATCACGAAGCGTCAGGATCACACCGGAATTCAGGAAGGCCAGTTCCCGCAAACGGTGCTCAAGGGTCGGCAGATCAAATTCCGTCATGGTGAAGATTTCACCGTCCGGATAGAAGGTCACCTCGGTCCCGGTCAGCGGTGTGCCATCTTCGGTCAGCGGCGCGTCGCCGACAATTTCGAGCGGCTTGATCGCATCGCCACCGGAAAATTCCATGTAGTGTTCTTTGCCATTGCGCCAGACGCGCAATTTCAAAAGGGTCGAGAGCGCGTTCACAACTGAAACGCCCACCCCGTGCAAACCACCGGAAACCTTATAGGAATTCTGGTCAAACTTACCGCCGGCGTGAAGCTGGGTCATGATGACCTCGGCCGCAGACACGCCTTCTTCTTTATGCATGTCGGTCGGGATACCACGACCGTTATCGCGGATGGTCGCCGAACCGTCACCATTGAGCTGCACCCAGACGGTATCACAATACCCGCCCAAGGCTTCGTCAATCGCGTTATCGACGACTTCATAGATCATGTGATGCAAACCGGTTCCGTCATCGGTGTCACCGATATACATGCCCGGGCGTTTACGCACCGCTTCAAGGCCTTTGAGAACCTTGATCGATTCTGCACCGTACTCCTGCACGACTTCGGCAGTATTCGGGGCTTCTGTTTCGTTGGTCATAGCGTCAACAACCTCGGCATTCACGGAGTGGTTTCTAGGGTCAGTGTGGCATCTTCCACGCGGAAAAATTGCGCACGACCGTCCAAACCTTCAAACAGCGCCCGGTCCGTACCTGTCATCCAGGCTTGGACGCCAAGCGCCACGATTTCATCAAACAGGTGTTTGCGGCGTTCTGCATCCAGATGCGCAACCACCTCGTCAAGTAACAGCAGCGGGCCAGCGCCGCGTGCTTTTGTCTGCAGGCGGGTATTGGCCATGATGATTGCCAACAACAACGCTTTTTGTTCCCCGGTGGAACATTGATCTGCCGACTGGCCCTTTGCATCGTGCCACACCAAAAGATCACTGCGTTGCGGGCCAACAATCGCCCCGCCATAGGCTCCATCACGTGACCGTCCGTCACGCAATGCCGCCCGCATTTTATCTTCGACCTCAACCGCCGGAAGATTTTCCAGCCAGTTTTCAAGATCCCCCGCCAGCGCCATGCGCGCCGCAGGAAACGGTCCGACCGCCATGGTCCCCGCCCGGCTTAAGCGCGCCAGAAGGTCGGCTCTGGCGACGGCAACGGCGATCCCGTGGCGCACCATCGAGTCTTCGATCGAGGCCAGCCATTTATCGTCGCCCTTGCCTTCCTTAAGCAGTTTTGCGCGACTGCGCAGGCTATGCTCGTAGGCGGCAACCCGGCTGCTATGTTCCGGATCAAGGCCATAGACCAGTCGATCCAGAAACCGCCGCCGTGCCGATGGTCCGTCCAGAAACAAACGATCCATTTGCGGCGTTAACCACACGGCGGCACAGACCCGACCCAAGGATGCCTGACCGCGTTTTGTTTCACCATCAATGCGGACCGCCCGACGTTCGCGTCCCTGTGCAAGGGCTGCCGGGTCAAGGCCACTTCCGACCTGAAAGGCGCCATCTGGCGTTTCCAGATCGGCCGACACGGCCCAAGCGCGGGTTTCGCCGTCCGGGTTCGCGGGAAAGTTCCGCGCAATTTCACCCAGTTTGGCACGGCGTAAACCGCCGCCTGGCGACAACAGCGATACCGCCTCAAGCAAGTTGGTCTTGCCCGCCCCATTTGGTCCCGTCAAAACAACCGGTGTGCTGTTTAACGACAGCCGCAAGCTTTCGTAACAGCGAAATTCACTCAGCTGAATGCGGGAAACTGCGAGACGGTTTGTCATCGACGCACCGTCTCTTGGCATGAGGTTATTGGCAAGAACAGCCACTGTGTTATGCGCTTACCGTCAAACACGCATCGGCATAAGAACATACAATGCCGAAAGGTCATCGGTATCGCGAAGGATGGTCGGCGACGATCCGTCCGACATCAAAAGATTGAGCGTATCGCCCTTGACCTGTTTTGCGATGTCGAGCAAATAGCGCGAGTTAAAGCCGATTTCGATGTCCTCGGCGTCATAATTGATTTCAAGTTCCTCGGACGCAGTCCCATGTTCCGGGCTAGACGCCGAAAGGGTCAGGGTCGTGCCCGAAAGGACAACTTTAACCGCGCGCGATTTTTCAATCGAAATCGCCGAAACACGGTCAACCGCATCGGCAAAGCCTTTGCACTCGATATCAAGCGTTTTGTCATTGCCCGATGGAATGACGCGCTCGTAATCGGGGAAGGTCCCATCGATCAGCTTGGAGGTCAAAATCGCCTTACCGAAACCAAAACGGATTTTGGTATCAGACATGGCGATATCAACTGCCTCGCCGGTTTCATCAATCAGTTTACGTAATTCCCCAATGGTTTTGCGTGGAACGATGACACCGGGCATGTTTTCCGCCCCATCAGGAAGCGGTGCCTCGACACGCGCCAGACGGTGACCATCGGTCGCAACCGCGCGCAGGATTTTCGTCCCTTCGGCATCGGTGGCGTGGAAATAAATCCCGTTGAGGTAATAGCGGGTTTCTTCGGTCGAGATCGCAAATTCGGCACGATCAATCAGGCCGCGCAGTTCCGCAGCAGCCAGACCAAAGCTGACCGGCAGATCGCCGCCCGACATGACCGGGAAGTCATCAACCGGCAGCACGGCGAGATTAAACTTCGACCGACCGGCCGACAGGGTCAAACGACCTGCACCCGGCTCAAGCGAGATTTGCACTTGCGAGCCTTCCGGCAGCTTGCGGACGATTTCATACAGGGTATGTGCGGGCGTGGTCGTCGCGCCAGCTTCGGCAACTTCCGCGGTCGTTGTTTCAACGACCTCAAGGTCCATATCCGTGGCGGTCAGGGAAAGCTGGTCGTTCTCTGCCCGCAGCAAAATATTGGACAGAATCGGAATGGTGTTGCGGCGTTCGACCACACTTTGAACATGGGTCAGCGATTTCAACAGAGCCGCGCGTTCGATGGTCAGCTTCATGCCCGTCCTATCCGTCTGTCAGTATTGGTTTAACAACTTGATTTTTAATAGGTTTTCTCACCTGACCCCCACCCTTACGGGTGAGGAAGGGGCATTATAACATGCATGTCGGGAAATCGAAGGATTTTTACGGCCTAAACCCAAGCAAATAAAAGGAGTCGACACCCCAAAAAACACCCAAAACGCGCAAACCAGCGCATACCGTGCGACTCCCGGTTTTTCGCATATATTTCAGGCCGGAAAACCCATTGGATTCATTGCATAAAACCCAGCAAAAAGGCCGCCTGTTTTGGCGGCCTTGATGAAAAACATCAAACAGCGATCACCCTTCGAGCATCCGCCGCAAAAGATCGATGTCTTCTGACAATGACGGATCAGTGGTGTGCAGTTCTTCGATCTTGCGCACCGCATGCATGACGGTGGTGTGATCGCGCCCACCAAACTTGCGCCCGATTTCAGGCAGAGAATGGGTTGTCAGCTGCTTGGACAGATACATTGCCACCTGACGTGGACGTGCAACCGCACGGGCACGGCGGGCCGAATGCATATCCGACACCTTGATGTTGAACTGTTCGGCGACGCGCTTCTGGATTTCCTCAATGGAAACCCGGCGCTCGGACGCGCGCAGGACGTCATGGAGGATATCCTGAACCATCTCAAGGCTGATCTCACGACCGACAAGCTGGGAATGGGCAATCACGCGGTTAAGTGCGCCTTCAAGCTCACGGACGTTGGCCGTAATTTTATGGGCCAGGAATTCCATGACGCGCTGGGGCAGCTCAACCGCCTGACGTTCCGCCTTGGATTCGAGAATGCCCAGACGCAGCTCATAAGTGGTGGCATGGATATCGGCCACAAGTCCCGATCCAAGACGCGAGCGCAGGCGCTCTTCGATATCTTCAAGATCAGATGGTGACTTGTCGGCAGACACAATGATCTGACGCCCTTGATCAACCAGCGCATTGAAGGTGTGGAAGAATTCCTCCTGGGTCGAATCCTTGCCCGAGATGAACTGAACGTCATCGACCATCAGAACATCAACCGAGCGGAACTGGTCTTTGAAATCAACGGTGTTTTTGTCACGCAACGCGCGGATAAAGCGATACATGAACTTTTCAGCCGACAGGTAGATCACCGTGCGGTGCGGCTGTGTCCGGCGGATATGCCAGGCAATCGCATGCATCAGGTGGGTTTTACCAAGACCAACCCCACCATACAAAAACAGCGGGTTGAACGGCACAGACTCGGCCTCGGCCAAGCGGCGCGCCGCGGCGTAGGCAAACTCATTTGGCTTGCCGATGACGAAATTATCAAAGGTGTAGCGCGGATCAAGGGCTGCTGAAATGCCATCATCTGACATGCTGGCAATTGCCGTGCGGCCATTTGACTTTTGCGAATGGGCGGGCTGCTGCGCGGTATTGGCCGCACTGCTGGCCCGGGAATTTTGCGAGTCGCGATAAGACGTATTTTGTGCGGGACGGGTTTCAGTCGCATCAGATGTGCGACGCGCACCCGCAGCCCCGGCATTAGCACCCGAGACGATGTTGATTTCGATGAAATGAACGTTGGGGTCTTCGGCGTGCCAGAAAGCCTGAATACGGTCCAGATAGTGCTGTGTCACCCAGTCACGCATGGCACGGGTCGGCGCGCCCAACCGGGCCACACCGGCTTCAACACCGATCAGGGCAACAGGCTCAAGCCAATAGCGATACGCCGTTGCGCCAAATTCGGCGCGCAGCTTTTCACGAATGACTTGCCATGTTGCTACCGCATGATCGTCTGGTGCTGCCTGCTGCTCACCCGACATCCCCCCACTGGTCTGTCCGAGAGCTGATTGCGTTCCCCTTGCGGCGTGCTGCACTGTTAGAACCTTTCCCCGCTATCCCAATTTCAACACCAACAAGACTGCAAAAGACAAAACAGTACTGCACCGCGTTCATCACGTTTGTGATCAACACGCTGGTCTTCCGCACTATCCTGGAAGCGTACTCGCGCCTTTTGTTTTTTGGTTCTTCGTCACGGACCGCTTTGCGCGGCCTGCGAAGTCGCAACACTGTACTGATGCGACCCACATCAGGCAAGGCGATCTTTAACAGAACGTTAAAAGGATTTCGGGACCAAAACGGTCCTTGATTCCTGCGGTTTTTTGCGCAAGCGGAATCATGGAACAAAAGGTGATTCACCGAAATCCGGGCAGCGAAAAGGCCGCACCAGAGGTGCGGCCTTCGACTCGCCATCCCGTAAGGGATAAATTAAAGCGCTTTAATGCGTGCAGTCAGACGCGAAACCTTGCGAGCAGCGGTGTTCTTATGCAGAACGCCAAGCTGTGCGCCACGCGCCATTTCCGGCTCAGCGATTTGCATCGCAGCCAGAGCAGCATCTTTGTCGCCAACGTTCAGCGCAGCTTCGACCTTCTTAACGTAGGTACGAATACGGCCGATACGTGCACCGTTAACGATAGCACGGGCGGCGTTGCGGCGAATGCGCTTCTTGGCCGATTTATGGTGAGCCATTGCGAACCTGTCTCTTCAAACAAATGTTACGTAATTCGGAGCGCGGCTTATAGCGCCGGGCGCCCCCCTCGTCAACCCCCGATACCATCCTAGCGCCTCATTTTCTGCGGCTTAGGAGTCTTTGGGGCTGCAATACAGATATGCAGCCGTAGAATCAGGGGTCAACTTATAACGATCCCGGCACAATCAACGGTGCTTGAAATCAGCTTTTCTCTTTTCCACAAAGGCTTTCATGCCTTCTGCGCGATCTTCAAGCGCGAAGGTCGAATGGAACTCACGCCGTTCAAACATCAGGCCTTCGGCAAGGGTCATTTCATAGGCCTTGTTGACCGATTCCTTGACCTTCATCGATACCGGCCCCGAGAAGGAGGCGATTTTTTCGGCCAGTTGCATGGCTTCATCCATCAGCGAGTCGGCCGGAACGATTCGCGCCACCAATCCGGCACGCTCGGCTTCCTCGGCATCCATCATCCGCCCGGTCAGGCACATTTCCATGGCCTTGGCTTTGCCAACCGCCCGTGTCAGACGCTGAGTTCCACCTGCACCGGGAATGGTGCCAATGGTGATTTCCGGCTGACCGAACTTTGCGGTATCGGCCGCCAGCATGATGTCGCACATCATGGCCATTTCGCAGCCACCACCGAGTGCGAATCCGGCAACGGCCGCAATGGTCGGCTTGCGACAGCTTGCGACACGGGTCCAGCCTTTGGTGATGAAGTCGTTTTTATAGACATCCATATAGTCGTAATCAGCCATTTCCTTGATGTCAGCACCGGCCGCAAAGGCCCGGTCCGATCCGGTAATGACAATGGCACGGATGTTGTCATCGGATTCGAAATCATCAAGTGCAACCCCAAGATCATCGATCAGTGCCGCACACAGCGCATTCAGCGCCTTGGGACGGTTGAGGGTGATCAGCCCGACATTGCCCTTTTTCTCCGCGATGATGTTTTCGTATGTCATGCCTTAAGATCCTTTTATCGCAATCAAGGCCCGCATTTTTCGGGGCCGATTCGCTTGAAACCATATTTTGATACTGTTTTACCGATTTTAACGGCAGATCGCAACCGGACGTCTGTGTGGATGGGTATATTTCAGGTGAACCAGCAAAGAAACCAGCACCCCCCATCCGATATATTTGGGCGGGGTACGCAAGAGGGAGAACGATGTGCCGTCTGACAGGATGTTATCGCTGACAGGTCGGGCAGAAGAATGTTGAACGCCCGGCCTGCACCATGCGTTCGATGGTGCTGTCACATTCCGGCGCGTTGCAACCATCGCCTTCGCGGCCATAAACCCGGAAATTATGCTGAAAATAGCCAAGCTCGCCATTGGCCTGACGATGATCTTTCAGGCTTGATCCGCCCGCAAGAATAGCATCCTCAAGCACAAGTCTGATTTCGCGGTACAGACGGTCGATTTCAGCAGGTTTGAGGTCCTTTGCCAGACGGTTCGGCGCAATGCCCGAACGGAACAAGGCTTCGCAGACATATATATTGCCAAGCCCCGCCACCAGCTTCTGATCCAGCAACACGGTTTTGATTGGGCTAGCGCGTTTGGCGATCCCGGCCGCCAGCACTGCGGCATTAAAGGCATTACCAAGCGGTTCAGGCCCAATGCCCGCCAGCATTTTATGACTGGTCACCTCATCAGCGGCAATCAGGGTAATCACCCCAAAGCGCCGCGGGTCGGTAAAGCGTACGACCGCACCACCTTGCATAACAAAATCAACATGATCGTGTTTTTCAGGTGCTGGCACTGCAACATTCCGGTCATCATGGATCGTCATGCGCCCAGACATGCCCAGATGGATCAGCAAAACCTGTCCGTCATCAAGATAGCCCAGAATATATTTCGCCCGACGGGTCAGCTGATCCACCTTGCGCCCGGCCATCCGGTCAACGAAGTTTTCCGGGAAGGGGAACCGCAGATTGGGCCGACGTTGCACCACATGGTCAATCACGTGGCCTTCCATCACGGGGGTCAGGCCACGGGTAACTGTTTCGACCTCTGGCAATTCGGGCATCTGCGTCCTCAATCTTTAACAAAGCGGATACCATATCTAGATGCCGGTCCAATGATTGGCAAGCTGCGTCAGCGTGTGGTTTTGCAACATCAAGACCCTCACACCAGAACGCGCGTCATTCTTACAATAGACGCCGGTGCCAAAGCTCTTATGATGGCGCGGATTATTCACACTGACTTTAACATAATGTCCGTCAGGCTCTCCTGACCGCCGCCCCACCATATGGAATTTCAAACGATGGAATTTGGTTTCGACCTTCTCTTGATCCTGTTTGCCGTCGCCGCCCTTGCGGGATTTGTCGATTCGATTGCCGGTGGTGGCGGGTTGATTACCATCCCGGCCCTGCTTTGGGCGGGGATATCGCCCGCACAGGCGCTTGCGACGAACAAACTACAAGGAAGCTTTGGTAGTTTTTCCGCATCGATTAGCTTCATTCGCAAAGGCCATGTTGACCCGCGCGACATGGTGCTGGCGATTGTACTGACCTTTGCCGGATCGGCCTTGGGCACGGTTCTGGTTCAGATGCTTGATCCGAGCATTCTGATGACGATCCTGCCGGGTCTCTTGATCCTGATTGCGCTTTATTTCCTGTTCTCCCCACGTGTCGGGGACATAGATGCGCACCAAATGATCAGCAAAGGTGCCTTTGCCTTTACGGCCGGATTTGGTATCGGATTTTACGATGGGTTCTTTGGGCCGGGTACAGGGTCGTTCTTTTCCATCGCCTTTGTCGCGTTGCTTGGTTTCAACATGACCAAGGCCACTGCGCACACCAAGGTCCTGAACTTCACATCGAACTTTGCGTCCCTTGTCATGTTCATCGCCGGGGGTGAAGTCGTCTGGGTCATTGGTCTGGTGATGGCAGTTGGTGCGTTGATTGGTGCACAGATCGGATCGCACATGGTGATGAAGGTCGGCGCGCGCCTTGTGCGTCCATTGCTTGTTGTCACCTCCATCGCGATTTCGATCAAACTGATCATTGATCAGTATGGCCCGACACTGAGCCAGACATGGGATCAGGTGTATCAGTGGATCGGATGATCCTTGGCAATGTCCCAATGAAAAACCCGTCAACCAATAGGCTGACGGGTTTTGTTTTGAGGAGTTTCGGTATCAGGCGCTTGCACCGCTTTCGACAAAGACTTCGTCGCGACGGTCAAGCAGATGGCTCCAGATGGCAAACATCAAGGCCAGCACCGCAATAACCGCACCAAGCCATGGGAGGTGTTGATAGGAAACCCCGTGCGTGATCGCCAATCCACCAAACCAAGCCCCACCAGCATTGCCCAGATTAAAAGCACCCTGATTAAGAGTGGAGGCCAAATTAGGCGCATCGGAGGCCTCGCTTACCACGCGCATCTGAAGTGGGGAGACCAGCGCAAAGGCAACAATACCCCACACCATCACCGTGATCACAGCCGGAACTAAGGAGGTCAGGGTTTCGCTAAAGACAGCCAGAACACCAATCAGCATGACAAAGGCAATGATAATGGCCGGCATTAGACGCCAGTCACCCAAACGCCCGCCGACATAGTTGCCCACTGTCAGCCCCACCCCGAACAACAACAGGACGTAGGTCACTTGACGCGGAGCAAGGCCGGTAACTTCGTTTAACATCGGGGTGATATAGGTAAAGACACTGAACAAGCTGGCAGCCGATAAAACACTGATCAGCATGGCAAACAGGACTTGCGGCTTACCAAGCGATTTTGCCTCGGCCAGAAGACTGCCGGTTGAGGCGGCAATTTTGCGCGGCAGGGCAAAATAAAGCGCAATGGCGGCAAACACGCCAATGCCAACAACCGCCCAGAAAGTCGACCGCCAGCCAAGCTCCTGACCCAGTGCGGTTCCAAACGGAACACCCAGCACGTTGGCAAGGGTTAAACCCGAAAACATCAGGGCGATGGCCTGTACGCGCTTTTGCGGCGATACGAGGTTCGATGCGACAACCGCGCCAAGGCCAAAGAAGGCCCCGTGGCAAAAGGCAGTGATCACGCGGGCAGCCATCAGCAACCAGTAATCTGGCGCGATCGCACACAGAAAATTACCAATGATAAAGATGCCAATCAGCAGCAACAGCGCCCGACGCCTGTCCATGCGTGCCGTTGCAATCGCCAGAAACGGCGCACCAAATGTCACACCCAGCGCATAGCCCGTCACCAGCAACCCGGCATCTGGAATGCTGACAGCTAGATCACGTGCGACGTCGGGTAGAAGTCCCATGATGACAAATTCGGTGGTCCCGATGCCAAAAGACGCAAGCGCAAGCGCAAGAATCGGGAAGTTCCCGAGCAAACCCCAACGGGCAGAAGCAGCAGCCATGTCTGAATATCCAGTGAAACGTGATGGCCTGGAGCGCTCATCGCGTTTTGTGCAAGTGCGAGATAGCCATCTTGCACGATTTTTGAAACGATTCAATTGTCTCTAATTACGCCCAATGTGACCATCGCGAAAATCGCATGGCGCTATGCAGCATAATCAGCAGGTCGTATGGGGTGGAGTGGTGGGAGTGGCGGCAATGGGTTAATTGCTTAATGGGCGACTGGTCCACCAGATCATCTGCTCATTAAAAAGGCCCGAATTGACATCGGGCCTTCTGCATTTGAGATTTGAGAGGTCTCAGGATACCTCGGCAACAATCCGACGTGCTGCATCAACCGGATCATCCGCCTTGGTGATCGGGCGGCCAATCACCAGCACGTCACTGCCCATGGCAACCGCATCGGCCGGGGTGACAACGCGCTTCTGATCGTTACTTGCGGCCCACGCCGGACGAATACCCGGTGTAATCAGCTTGAAGTCGGGGCCACAGGCCGCACGTACAGAAGTGATTTCACGCGCCGAACAGACAACCCCGTCCAACCCGGATTTTTGAGTGAGTTCGGCCAGCTTGACGACACGTTCGTCAATCGGCCCTTTGAGCCCGACATCATCAAGATCGTGCTGATCCATGCTGGTCAGGATTGTCACAGCAATCACCCATGGTGCCTCCACACCGGCCTTCGCCGCTGTTTCACGCGCGGCTTCGCCAGCACGTTTCATCATCTCAATCCCGCCTGCGGCATGGACATTGACAATTTTAAGCCCCATCGGCGTTACCGCCCGAATGGCACCCGCCACCGTATTGGGGATGTCATGATATTTCACATCCAAAAAGATCGGCATGCCCACTTTGGCGACAGCCTGCACACCCTGTGGTCCGTGGGCGGCAAAGAATTCCTTGCCGAGCTTTGCCCCGCCAATCACGCCCGAAAGCTTTGAGGCCAGATCAATCGCATGATCAAGATCGGTTGTATCAATCGCGCAAAAGATACGGTCTTTGGGGGAAATGCTCTGGACCATGCTGGGTGTCCTCCTTCGGGGTTTGATGGGGGCGTTGGCCCACAATCATCAAACGGGACCAGACATGACTTAGCCGATTTAGCTCAAAAGGCCAATGTCAAATAGGACAACAGGGATGCATGGGGCCATGCGATGTGGCGCGGTCAATATAAAAAAAGGGCCCCTGATGGAGCCCTTTGATTTGAGGATCTGAGACGATCTTAGCTGTGGCCAAGCGCCTTGTGGTCCGATTTTGGGTGATCGGCCTTTGGCGTTTCATCCTCGGCCTTGACCCGTTTAAGTTCGCTGTCCATGCGACGTACGGCACGACGATGTTTGCCATGCACAAGCCATTCATACGCCAGACCAATGCCCAGTCCGACCAACAAGGCAACCATGATCGGCAAGAACAGCGGCAATTCAAGCTCAAAGGGCAGTGGCCAAAGGGACAATGTCACAGCAGCCCGGTTCGATACGGCGAAAACCGCAATCAGAACCGCAATCGGGATGGCAATAATCCAGTAGAGAACGCGCATTACTTAAGCTCCTTGTGCCGGTCGATGTGCGTCATCTGCGTTTGAGTGCGCACATTCAAGACCAGCTGCAGGTCACGTTTGACAGTCAGACCGGTAGTATGGGGCAAGAACCAGACAAAAGCCATGCCCCCAACGGCACAGGTATCCCTGTGCTATGGTTGGGCAAGCCCATGACCAAAGTCACGTTCGTCGGTCACATGGAAAAATCAGTTCAAACGTTCGCGAAGCTGTTTACCCGTTTTGAAATAGGGCACTTTTTTCTCGCCAACCGGGACTGCGTCGCCGGTGCGCGGATTGCGCCCAACGCGTGCGTCGCGATGCTTGACGGAAAAGGCACCAAAACCGCGAAGCTCGACCCGGTCTCCGCGGGCAAGTGCGTCGGTGATTTCATCAAAGATCGTCGCAACAATCCGTTCGACATCTCGCTGATACAGATGCGGGTTCATTTCAGCAAGGCGGGCAATCAGTTCTGATTTCGTCATTTCCAGGCCCCATCCTGTTCGTTCTAACAGTCTCACTCAACCACGGATTAGATCATCCTATCAGGAAACTCTTATTGAGGTTGCCAGACCGTCAGCAAACCGTCAAGTTTAAGCCCCTCAGATGACAGCACTTTTCCGAGACTTCCCTCAAGAACCGTGGTCATCAGATCGTCTTCCGGGTACTCAATTTCAAGCGGCACAATCTCCGCTTCGGTCGTGACACCAGCTTTATCTTCAAGCCAGCGCACAGCTTCACGACGGCCACCGATTTCATCAATCAGTCCATTGGCAAGCGCTTGTTGTCCGGTATAGACACGCCCGTCAGCCAAGGTCTTTACGGTATCCATCGGTAGATCACGTCGTTCGGCCACCATCCCGACAAACACGTCAAACATGTCGGAAATCAGGCTCTGCATCGCCGTTCGTGCGGCATCGTCTGTTGGCTCAAACGGATTGGGCACAGCTTTGAGCGGACCACTTTTGACCGTCAGTGGCTCCACACCAAGCTTTTCCAGCGTTCCGGTAAAGTTCATCGATTGGAAAATCACCCCAATCGAGCCCGTTACTGTTCCGCGACGTGCAACAATATGATCTGCGGCAATCGCTGTCATATAGCCACCTGATGCGGCAACAGTTCCCATCTCGGCAACGATGGGACGGGTTTCCCCGATACGGCGCAGCGCCTCAAAAAGTGTTTCGCCCCCAACCATCGTTCCGCCGGGGCTGTTGATATGGACAATCACCCCGACAACGTCCGAGTCTTCTTCAACAGCGGCCAGCGCATCCAGAAGATACGGGTCTTCGGTAATCACACCTTCGATCGTGACCTCAACAATCCGGGGTCCAAGCGTGCCAAACACGCCCTTGTTCAGACCGGTTCCAGCCAGACCAATCAGGATTACGGCCAGCACCGCAATCGCGGCAACAACGCGCCAGCGAAACACCGATTTTTTCAGTCGACGTCGATCAAGAAGGATATCGGCATCGAGTGCCATGGACGGTGCCCCAGTTCTAATTGTTCAATCAATCACTTACGGGGCGTGCCCCGCAAAACCTGTCTTTTCAAATGGTTTTTCTCAGCACAGAAGGCAAGAACAAAAAGCGTTTAAAATCAAAAATTTCGCGAAATTATACCTTTGCCTGCCCATTCCCCCGAAATGAACGGCAAAATTGAAGACCCTATACAGTTTTCAGTGGCGTTTTCGCATGCATGCCAGTGCGTTTGCCCGCAGACAGAAACAGTGATGACGGGTTGAACCCGCAGGATGAGGGAGGGAGAGAGAATCTGGCTGGAAGCTGAAAGCACAGAATTGCGCGAAAGCCGGTAGGTCAAATACTGGAAATCAGGGACCGGGGAAAAGTACCAGAAGCACAAAAGAAAACGGGCCGCGCACTGCGCGACCCGTCTTTTCGATCCACACAATGTGCCGATCGTATTTTGTCGGAAGCTGGCTTATTCGCCGGTTTCCTGTTTCTTGCGCAGAGCTTCGCCGAGAATATCGCCGAGCGATGCACCGCTGTCTGCCGAACCGTAATCCGCCATTGCTTTCTTCTCGTCAGCAACTTCGAGTGCTTTGACAGAGAGGGAAACTTTGCGGGTTTTAGCATCGATCGCGGTAACACGTGCGTCGATTTTTTCACCAACTGCAAAGCGTTCCGGACGCTGTTCTGAACGCTCACGCGCCAGTTCAACTTTACGGATGAAGCCTTTCAGCTCGGTGTCGCCAACAGATACCTCGATGCCACCGTCGTTAACTTCGGTGATTTCACAGGTGACAGCTTCGCCACGTTTAATGCCGGTGACAGCTTCTTTGAACGGATCGCCCGAAAGCTGTTTGATGCCGAGCGAGATACGCTCTTTCTCAACGTCAACGTCAAGAACCTTGGCTTTGACGACGTCACCTTTTTTGTATTCTTTGATGACTTCTTCACCAGCGCGGTCCCATGACAGGTCCGAGAGGTGAGCCATACCGTCGATACCGCCGAGCAGGCCAATGAACAGACCGAATTCGGTGATGTTCTTGACTTCGCCTTCGATCTCAGACTCGACCGGATGGGCTGCAACGAAGGCATCCCAAGGATTCGAGGTGCACTGCTTGAGACCAAGCGAGATACGACGTTTCTGTGCATCAACGTCGAGCACCATGACTTCGACTTCCTGCGAGGTCGAAACAATTTTGCCCGGGTGGATGTTTTTCTTGGTCCAGGACATTTCGGAAACGTGGACCAGACCTTCGACACCAGCTTCGAGTTCGACGAATGCGCCGTAATCGGTGATGTTGGTAACGCGGCCTTCGAATTTCGAACCGACCGGGTATTTGGCTTCGACACCTTCCCACGGATCAGCTTCAAGCTGCTTCATGCCAAGCGAGATACGCTGGGTTTCGCTGTTGAAGCGGATAACCTGAACTTTAACAGTCTGGCCGATCTGAAGGGCTTCTGACGGATGGTTGATACGTTTCCAAGCAATGTCGGTAACGTGCAGCAGGCCATCAACGCCACCAAGATCGACGAATGCGCCGTAATCGGTGATGTTTTTGACAACGCCGTCAAGAACCTGACCTTCCTGGAGGTTCTGGATCAACTCAGCACGCTGTTCAGCACGGGTCTCTTCGAGAACTGCACGACGCGATACCACGATGTTCCCGCGCGAACGATCCATTTTCAGGATCTGGAACGGCTGCGGGTTGTTCATCAGCGGGGTAACGTCACGTACCGGACGGATGTCAACCTGGCTGCCCGGCAAGAATGCCACGGCGCCCGACAGGTCAACGGTAAAGCCGCCTTTAACGCGACCAAAGATGGTGCCGTCAACGCGTTTACCTTCGGCGAACTGTTTTTCAAGCTCGACCCAGGATTCTTCGCGACGCGCTTTTTCACGCGACAGAACGATCAGGCCATCTTTGTTTTCGTAACGGTCAACATAGACATCGACGGTATCGCCAATGTTTACTTCGCCGGTACCAAATTCTTTAAGCGGAACGCGACCTTCGGATTTGAGGCCAACGTCAACGATTGCGTCATCGTCAGTTTTCTTGACGACCGAACCGGTCATCACGCGACCGACAAAACCTTCGTCTTCAGAACCAAGGGTTTCGGCCAACAGGGCGGCAAAATCTTCGCCAGTTGAGAATTGTGCTTCTTCAGCGGTGGTCATAAACCAGACTTCCTTTCGAGTATCGTCACTATATTCTGGCCAACCGGTTGTATCCGGTGGTCTTTGCCGCAACATCGCGGCGATCGTGTCAGTCAAGGTCCAAACCCGGACAGATATAAAAGGCGAACCTTCCATACACGAAAAGGTGAACGCACAAGTCGTTCACCTTAGGGACAGGTCATATGACCGGCACCTCGGGATCGTTCATCGCCTGACGGTTAAAACGCCCTTTGATCAGTCATCCGCACTCATATGAGTATGGATATGTGCCATAACGGCGTCATACACTGCGTTGGCATTCAGACGGTCCGTATCAATGTGGATTGCGTCTTCTGCCATCTTGAGCGGTGCGACATCGCGGGCACTGTCTCGGGCATCCCGTTCTTCAAGCTCTTTAAGAACGCGCTCGTATATAGCAGCGGGATTTTTTTCCTGCAACTGTTTGAACCGACGGTTTGCACGTTCTTCGACCGAAGCGGTCAGATAAAACTTGATTGGGGCCTCGGGACAAACAACCGTTCCAATATCGCGACCATCCAGAACAGCCCCGCGTTTACCGTCCGGCGGGGTGGTGGCAAGACGGCGCTGAAAATCAAGAAGTGCCGCGCGAACCATTGGAATTGCTGCAACTTTTGAGGCAGCAGTCCCGACCTTTTCGCTGCGCAACGCATCGCCGGATAAATCATCAGCATTGAGGTTTTCGGCCACTTTAACCGCAACTGCCTCATCCGCAGGGTCGGCTTTTTGGGCCAAAACTTTTGCGCCGGTTGCGCGATATAAAAGTCCGGTATCAAGGTAAGCATAGTTCATTGCGTCCGCGACTCGACGCGCCAAAGTCCCCTTGCCGGATGCTGCCGGCCCATCAATGGCGATGATCATTTGCTTCGCTCCCTGTGTGTACCTGATTATATAGTTGCTCTCTATATTGGGTCAGATTGATCAGGAATGCAGCGCAAATTTTGCGCCCATGTCACCCATCAGCTTTTCAAAGCTTGGGAAGCTTGTCGCAATCGGGTTGGCATCATCCACCGCAACCGGTTTTTCCGCCCCAAGACCAAGGATCAGAAACGACATCGCGATCCGGTGATCAAGATGGGTTTCAACCATGCCACCGCCCGGAACTGCCCCGCCCGTCACAATCAAATCATCGCCTTCGATCCGGTGAATAACGCCGTTGGCCTCAAGCCCCGCCGCAACAGCGGCCAGACGATCCGATTCTTTCACGCGCAGTTCTTCAAGATCGCACATGCGGGTTTCACCCTCCGCATAGGCCGCGGCAACGGCAAGAACCGGATATTCATCAATCATCGACGGTGCACGATCTGCCGGAACAACAATCCCCTGCAGACGATTTTTACCGGTCACGACAAGATCACCGATGGTTTCACCGGCTTCTTCGCGTTCGTTGGTGATCGTGATGTCGCCGCCCATTTCAATCAGGGTGGTAATCAAACCGGTGCGCAGCGGGTTCAAGCATACATCGCGAATGGTCACGTTTGAGTCCCGATGGATCAGGGCCGCGACCAGCGGGAATGCTGCCGAGCTGGGATCAGTCGGAACAACAATATCGGCAGCCTTCATTTCAGCAGGCCCCGTCAGGCTCACCGTACGCCCACCGTCATCATTGACCTTCACATCCACATCGACCCCGAAATGACGCAACATGCGTTCGGTATGATCACGCGATGGTTTGGGCTCAATCACGGTGGTTGTGCCGGTGGTATTGAGCCCCGCCAGCATCACGGCCGATTTCACCTGGGCGGATGCCATTGGCAATGTGTAGGTGATCGGCTTTGCCTCATCAGTCCCAATGACGGCCATTGGCGGGCGGCCGCGATCACGGGTAATGAATTTCGCGCCAAATTCGGCCAGCGGATCAGCCACACGGCCCATCGGGCGTTTGCACAGCGAGGCGTCGCCGGTGAAAAAGGTCGTGATCGGATGGGTCGCAACAATGCCCGCCATCAGACGAATGCCAGTCCCGGCATTGCCCATGTCAATCACACTATCGGGTTCGCGAAGTGCACCAACACCAACCCCGGTCACATGCCATGTGCCATCATCATCACGGGTGACGGTCGCACCCAGTTTGCGCATGGCGTCCGCCGTTGCCAGAACGTCTTCACCTTCGAGCAGCCCGGTGACCTTGGTCGTGCCAATCGCAAGACCGCCAAACATCAAGGACCGGTGGGAAATCGATTTGTCACCCGGAACCCGGATATCGCCTGAAATCGGACCTGTTTTGGCCGATGAAAGCGGGCGTTTGGTCTGCGAAGAACTCATGGAGCCATACCTGTCAGTAACGATTTGATCATCATTTGTGGGCCAACTTGAAAAAGCATCGCGCTGCAGCCTTGGTTTTAGCGCTCACGAGCCATTCAATCACCGGGGCAAAGCTCTAGCACAGGCAATTGTAACGCACCAGTATCGAACCCAAATTTTGACAGGTGAATTACACCATTTATGAAGCAGAATTCCATCATCGTCACAGTGAATGGGAAATAGCGTAATTTCCTTTTGACAAGGCGGCAACAAGATGGCAATTGGGCTTCTTAGACATGATGATACGCGCAGCTTCGCAGCACCTTGCGCTTAACAGCCATACTCTTCGAAGATCACGGTAATTAAGAGGATTTGCCGTAATGTCAGCACGCGGTAAGAAACGTCACTGCCTCGCCTGCGGTACCAAATATTACGATTTGAATCGTACCCCGGTCATCTGCCCCAAATGTGCTACGCCAGATGGCGTGACAAAGGTCAAGAAAGCCGCGGTTGCCAAACCGGCACCTGAAGAAGACGAAGATGTCGATGACGTCAACGATCTTGATGACAATGATGATGTGGATGTCGACGACGACATTCTCGAAGATGCATCTGATCTTGGTGAAGATGACGATGATCTCGGAGAAGTCTACGAGCACGTCGAATCAAACGATGATGATCGCTAAGATTTTTTGAAAATAGGTCTTGCCAATATTTGGTGAACCTTCTAAATATGCGCCGCGCCGCAGCCCAAACCTTGGTTTTGTTGCGACGCGGACAAAGTGGGGCCGTAGCTCAGTTGGGAGAGCGCTACAATGGCATTGTAGAGGTCGTCAGTTCGATCCTGATCGGCTCCACCATCAAAACCCCAAGGGAAACCTTGGGGTTTTGCCAATTCTGGGCCATGGCTCAATTTGCCTGTTTCGTGAACATTGTCACGATATCCGCCCTCGGAGCCAGCGTTTCGGCCAGCGCAGACAGATATTCCGGCGACCATTTCCGATACACCCGCGTCACGGTTTCCCGTGTTGTCGCGGTCATATCCGAAATCGAATCTATGGAATGCCCGGCCATCGCCAGCCACGAAATCACCGAATGTTTGAGAACGTGCGGCGATACCGGTTCGAGCCCCGCATTCAAACAGGCTTGCCGGAAAGACTTCTTGATATCGGCAAGCGGTTTTCCGTTGTACTCGACCACATAGGGCGTCTGGGCAGATCGCTTTACCTCCAGCAACATGTTTGCCGTCAGAGGACTGATAGGTACAACCGTCCGCCGTTTCCCGGTAATTTCCCTGTCGGGGTCCTGAAAGTCGATATGCGGACGATCCAGATTTACCCGATCCCATGTGAGTTGCAGAATTGCCGATTTCCGGGCTGCGGTTGACATCGCAACCAGTATGAAAACCTTCAAATGCTGCGGCCCTGCGGCTTCCAACAACTGATAGGCTTGCTCCTGAGTTAGCCACTTCTCGCGTGGGGGAGCTTTGCCCGGTGTGTCGATTTCCGGTACCGATGCGATCCAGCCCTTTTTCAAGGCGTAATTCAGGGTGGTGCGGAGCTCTATGAGCTCCGCCCGCAAACCGCCGGGACGGTGTTCCCTTTTCTTCCAATAGGCGTAGACGCGACTGGATGTGATCTGCTCCGGCAACAGTTTCCCGAAATGCTCGTGCAGGTTTTTGTGATAGTAGGGCGTGTTTTTTGCCCGTGCGCGACCCTTGGCACGAATGTCCTCCAGCCGCTTTTCCAGCAGTTCTGAAACAGTCGCAGTGCTGGCCGGGGCTTCGAGCTGATTGATTACGTTTATCAAGCATTGCTCAGCCTCCGTGCGATCTGCCCAGCCCGTAGTCGTTGTTTTACCCCGATACCGGATATACCAGTTTTCACGGTTTTTGAGCTTGACGAGGCGGGGCGGTTCTTCCTTGCGGGGCATGTGTAACGCTCCAGATATTCGGACAGGGACGACGCAGGCACACGGATTTGACAACCGGGGCGGCGGATGCATGTCATCTCACCCCGGTTAACCAATTGCCGTGCCGTTTCGTAGCAAACACCAAGACGGGTTGCGACCTCGTGCAAGGTCAACAATCTATCAAGTGCTTGCGCTGTTCCGCTGGAGACGTTAGGATCGTGGGTATTGAGACTACTCATGAATTAATCCTTTTGGGTTGGTTCAAGCTGCTTCCAACAGCTTGAGTGGTTCATCGGTTAGAAGCGGCTCGGATCATCCATCCGGGCCGTTTTTCTTGCCGGTATAGTCATGACTTTGTGCTGCATAGTCATAGGGGTCCTCTTCAAAACTACGAACAGGACCGGGAATGCCCATGCCATGCATGTTTGGCTGAAAAACTTTGCGTTCCAGCATTTTTTGCTCAAAGGTATCTTCTGCTTCAATTACCTTTTTTGCCTCCTCTTTAATCCAATCCACACCATCGGAACCGAACTTCTCTTTCGCTTTGTCAGGGTCTACAAACACGCGAACAGTTTCTCGCAACAAATGATTGTCCCTTAACAAAGCAAACCATTGTTCCGACACATAGTTATGAGCTGGATGATCCATAAGCCAATCCTCCTGTGTCTTAACGTAATAGCCTGCATACTCTTCCGCGCCCAAACAGCTAAGAAGGGCGGTCAAAGGACTGATTTCCAGTGAAAAACACAGCGCCGCCAACTTTGGGCTTGGCGGGAACTGTCCATCATCTTCCAAACCAGCCTTTTCATAACGAACCAACGAATTTTCGCTGACACCAGCTTTCTTTGCGACATGTGCGCGACTTAACCCACGCTCTAAACGAGCCTTGGTTAGCAGTTCACCCAAAGGAATTTGAGCATTTTTACGCCGCGACATCGAAACCTCAACATGGTGTAAATTCGTTACCTTTTTGAAGGTGTCGAATTTGACCAATTTTGTCAACTGCATTTCTCGCTGAGATTGTCGGAAGCTGGATGTCAATCCAGCTTGCCCTATCACCACATCAAACATTCCCTCTCTCCCCAGTCGCACCAAGATACTGATCTGCAAAGAAATTAAGCGGCAGCGTTGCGACTTCCACCTGATCCGCACTAATGAAACCTCGCTTTGCATAATCGACTGCACGGGCCGTAATTGCATCGGTAAGAAAGTCTATCGGGTCGATATCCGCATATTCCGCAAGCTCCTGCGCGGCCCGCAATATCGCCCTGGCCACAACAATCTGATCATGGTCGATTACATCGCAAAACATCATCCCAGCCACACCGAAAGCGGTTTTCTGGCGGTGTTCCTGTTTCTTGATCGCGGTTTTGCTCATAGGCGCATTCATGGCTTTCTGGCTCCTGTATTTGTGTGAAGGGCGCGGGCATTGATCAACCCGCGCCGTTATCGATTAAGCCGCGGCTTCCAGTTCGCGACGTGGAAACTGGTCCAAATTGGCCAAATCCATTCCCTTTCCCATTAGGGCCAGCTTGCGAAGCGGTTCACGGATCAAAGGCACAAACTCGGCATAGTCGCCCCAGCAGTCAGACCAACCGAGATAACGCGGCTCTTCGAGATCGAATTCGTCTTTGATTGCATCCGCAACTTTGACCACCGCATCACGGTCGATAGCGTAAAGGTCCGATCCGAGAATTGCCGTATCAACAATACGTTCCTCAACCAGACCGCAATAACGCTGTGCCTCGTCTACATCCTCAACAAACAGACCGAAAATACCATCAGATGTAGGTCGATCACCTTCAAACAGTCCCCGCGCCTCGGCCAACGCTTCCAACTCATCGCTTTCAAGACGCTTCATTGCCGCTGCCAGTTCATCAACCAGAGCCATTGCGCGGCGCTGGGCACCATCGAACCCGATAGCACGAAACGCAGTCAACTCATCAAGCATCGCCTCGACCACGACCATTCCCCCGGTAACTTCCTCGGGAACAGTTTCCCCTTCCTTGGGAGTTTCCACGGCAATCTCTTTGGGGCCTTCCTCTGTTCCTGCCATTTCACCGAAAGGCAATTTGTACAAATCACAAAGCGCCTTCAAACGGGTGAGCGTCGGCTCCGATGCTCCTGCTTCGTAATGCTCAAGCGTCTTGGCCGGAATGCCGGTTTCATCCTGTACTTTGGCGCGGGAAATACCCAGTGCATCACGCGCATTACGTAGCTTCACACCCATCGTTGCGATGGCATCATTTTCCGGCAGATCACGAACTTGTTTAACCATTCTGGTTTCCTTTCAAGAGACCCATTTCCCTACGTAACGTAAACGTAGGACATGGGAGTTTACCGGGGACATTCCCCGGCAGTTTGATCCCGCTTGCTTTTTGCAGTGGCGGGGCTTCCCGAAACCATTCCGGGAACCTCGTTTGGGCTGTGCCCGTATCGCGTATCGGAAGGACCACCACGCACGACACCATCGCGGTCGATGATTTCGTACCGTCGCGTGACCTTTCGCATTTTTCGTTTGAAATCTTTGACCTTTGGTCCCCGCACATGGTCGGTGATCAGGGTGGCAATCTGGGCAGGAAGATCGACAGCGATCTTGTCGTGATCCATGCCAGACAGAACCGCCAGATTTGCCGACAGGCCGACAAGCTGGGCTGTGATTGTCTGGCGTTGCTGATCTTCCATGACCTGCTTGATAACGCCCGGTGTGGCGTTGCTCGACCAATCGGACAAATCGCGGGTAATGCAGTCTTTTGCAGCACACCAGAATTCATCATCATCAATGCGGGAGACGTTTTCGTTCTTTTCCCATGCACGGGATTTGTAACGGACCTGCACCAAGGCATCCTTGAAGATATCGCCCAGTGCCTTGCGCAAATCGGGCCAGCGCGTAATGCCCCAATGTTCCTTTAGATGCTTTTTGCCCGCCCGGATTTCGAGACGCCAAATCTGATCACCGGCCTCATCAAGCTCATCACGATCAATGTCCCAAATCGACCACCAGTGGCCCTTTTGCTTCTTCACCACCTCAAGGCGCTTGTCATAGATGCAAATCTGGCGTCCCGGCATTTTCCCAATGGTAAAGCCCGTGCAACGCTGCCCGCGCCATGCTTGGTTCCATTCATCGCCGCTTTGGCCCAGCGTCGTTGTGCCGTGCATTGAAAAGCGATCTGGATCGATACGGAAATCACCGGATACCCGCCAATCCATCGCAAAATCGACACGGGAAATCGATTCCTCCAAAACCGTTGCGCCAATCGCATCCAGTTCGTCATACATCCGGGCAACGGCCTGTTCGAAACCGAATGCGGCCAACGTCGCGCTTTTGCAGGAAACGCGGATACCCCAGTTTTCCTTACGCTGCGACTTGGACATGAACCATGTAAAGCCGAGGTCGCCCGTATCCACGATAAAGGAATACCCGCCATCGCGAAGACCAGTCGGGCCGACATGCCCCTTGAAGTCGCCTATCTCGACATACTGCCGTTGCTTAAGCTCCTGTGCGGCCTCTTTACCGCCCTCAAGCACCTCAACCGCACTGAGCGGGATGCAACCCTTGAACGTCACGTCAAGCCCGTCAAAACCTGCGTAAATCAGCTTCATTTTAGTTCCCCTGTCACCAGAGGGGGGCGTGATACAAAAACCGCCCCCCGAGTGCGCTCAGGCCGCGCACAGCGACCAGTAATGTTGTTCGTTGTGGTGAATGCTGTATCGGGGGGGGGGGCCCCCCAACCCCCCCCCTTCCCCCCCCGGCGGGGGGCGCGGGGAGGGAATAATCACTTTCCCCTTGTGTTCT